>PLMS01000119.1 GCA_003142575.1 Ignavibacteriota bacterium | reverse complement strand
GCGCCATTGATAAAAGAATGCCTAGCTAATATTGAGTGTAACGTCATCGACATAGTCAAAAAACACAATATTGTCGTTCTGGAAGCCGTTGCAGCATACTTTGACTCCTTACGCAAAGAGAAACGAACTATTCACGCAGTTGGTGATGGCACATTTATCGTAGATGGGCGCAAGCTAAGCCGAAAAAAAATGATGGTATCCAAAATTCCAAATGGTTTCTAACCCTTGACTACATGGAACGTCTTACGACGTCGCTGAATCTTATTCGTTAGGATTGCGCCGCCTGCACAGAGCGCCTAACAAGTCGCTCAAACTCGTCCCGACGGAAGAATGTGGATCGAATGAAACGTGAGATGGACGAAAAGCGAAGAAGAATTAACCAAATATTGGCCGCAGCTTAGCGCCGATCCGTTAGGCGGCACTTAATAAAAGGAACTAAAAGATGAATGCAAAGTATTTTTATTTTATTCTACTATTTTTTGCATTATTCAGTTTATCATGTAGAGATAAGAACTATACGATATTTTCGCCTGGCATTATAAATAATAGAAATTGTGTTGGTCTTTTTATTGAGTTTACAGACACGACAACCTATGCATTTATCTCCACATTTCTTTCTGAATTACAATTGAACGCTCAATATATAAATGCAGACAGTTTGTTTGAAATATATATGCGAATTGATTCCGGAAATGTTTCGGATTATCTTAGCATTTTTTCAAATGATTCCTTAGTAACTTCAGCAATAAAGGCCTGGCCGATATCATCATATCCAGATTCGTCAACTTATATATTGGTGACATTTAAAAATTATTATTCTTATCAAACGTCACAAAATGCTTTAAAGCTAATCAATTCTTTGCATGGTTTGACTGTATTAGAAGTATTTGCGTTTATCAGTGATGCTGGAATAGAAGTGCCTAAAGGGCAAGAGCAAGAATGGATTAGAATACTTAAAGCATATCCATTTGTGACAGAAGTAGATTTGCCTGTACCGGCTCAACCTGTTTAGTGTTGCCTAACCAGGCGCTCCCCGCTAGAAAACACAGCGGGATTTCGCAGACAACGCTCAACAAGCTAGCTCGGCTTGTCCAGATAATTGAATCGCGCAAAGGACGATACTAAATTTGAATGAGCGCCCGCCCAAAGATAAAGCATGGCGGGTAAATGGGTGCGTTAAGCATGGCTAATAGAGGTTCAGATGTTTAATAATAAACTTTTCAGCATGAACTATAAAAGTGGAAACACGCTACGCGTGTTACAGTTACAGGGCTCCGCCTGTTAGGCGATGGCATAATGATTTACTATTACAATTATTAGCTATATTATTTTGCAGGTTTTTAGGAGGGTGCAAAATGTTCGATTGGCTTAGTAATCTTGACTGGACTTCCATCGCTTACAGCGATGCAGGCTCAGCTGCCATTGCTCTATATATAGCCGCGAACGTTAGTTGCCATATAAACTCAGACAAGTTTTATATGTGGATAGAATTTTTGAAGAAACGAAATTGTGAATTGGAGCTAAAATTTTTAATATAATTACTTTATTCATAAGGAAGGAAAAAGTTATGAAAGATTTTTTATTTGTACTAATATTTATTCCTGTAGTGAGTATTGCCCAAACAGCAACCATCCATGAGAAAGCATATCAATATCAATCCGGCGACATTGCACGAATTGTTAAAGGTTCCGAAGCACAGGCTGATAGCATTGCACCTGACACCACGGGGATGGGTGCTTTGAGCTCTGTCGAATTAGCCAAAGAGATGGTTCCGGGATGGAATGTTGGAAATTCTTTAGACGCTATTCCGACGGAAACATCATGGGGAAATCCTCTGATAACACAAGGACTCATTGATTCAGTAAAAGCAGCAGGGTTTAATGCAGTCCGGATACCTGTTGCATGGAGTAGTCACTTTTCCAATGCAACTACATTTACTATTGATCCTACATTTATGAGCCGTGTTGAAGAGGTTGTTAACTATGTGCTGAACGATAATATGTACGCCATTATTAATATTCATTGGGATAGCGGCTGGATGATACCAACTGATACAGAGAAAGTGTATGTGAATAATCGTTTGGCTATAATGTGGCAACAGATTGCTGTCTATTTTCGCGATTACGATTATCATCTTATATTTGCAGGCATGAACGAAGTGCATTTCGATTATAGCAACCCTAAACAGGAATATTATAATGTTCACAATAGTTTTAACCAGACTTTTGTTACTACAGTACGTTCGACAGGCGGGTGTAATACGTATCGCTATTTGGCTGTCCAGGGATTTAATACAAATATTGATAATACTGTTAGTGGTTTTATTATCCCTACCGATGTAACACAAAGCAGGTTAATAGTAGAGGTTCATTATTATGATCCCTATAATTTTACTATAAACACCGGTACTGGTTACACAACTCAGTGGGGAAATAATGCTACCATAAAAACCGATACATGGGCAAACGAATCTTGGGCTGATGGCGAGTTCCAGAAAATGAAAACTAATTATATTGACAAAGGGTACGCAGTAATTTTGGGCGAGTATGGCGTCGTTGCCCGCTTAAATCTAGGAACTACTGCTCTCAATGCTTCATTCGCCAAATACCGCCGATACTATATGGACTATATTACCCGGTCTCTTGAGAGGCATGGCTTAGTACCTTTCTATTGGGATGATGGTGGCAGTATGGGCATTTTTAACCGATCGACCGGAGCACAGGTATATCCTGATATTATAAAAGCTCTCGTCGATACGAATGATATAAACAATACCGGTACAGGCGTGGGAATGCTGGATTTATATTCAAATCCGGCAAAATATTCCTTAATACAGAATTATCCCAATCCGTTCAACCCATCGACAACTATCTCCTTTAGTCTTCCATCTAAATCGATTGTATCATTGAAAGTATTTGATTTGACAGGAAAAGAGATTGCAATCATTGTCTCTCAAGAATTATCTGCAGGCACATACTCGCGGCAATGGAATGCGGCAAATATGTCGAGTGGAATTTACTTTTATCAGTTGCAGGCTGGCACATACACTGAGACAAAAAAACTTGTTCTGCTTAGATAAAGCAATTGTAATATAATCAAGCGCTCCCCGTCCGACTTCGTCGCGATCGCGTTTCGATATGAATATTGAAACGGACTAAAATACAGCGGGATTTCGCAAACAGCGCTCAACAAGCTCGGCTTGTCCAGAAGAATGAATCACACAGCCGGAGGCCTGAGAATGTTATTGCACGAAGTGCAATACAACTTCATACATAAAGATGCTATATTTATTAAAGAGCTCACTGCATAATTCATGGCGTGCATAGGTGCAGTACAAGATTGAAAGTGAAGTGAATGAACTATAGAAGAGGAAACACGCTTTGCGTGTTACAGTTATGGGGCTCCGCCTGTTGGGTGCTAACCCGCCGTGGAGAATCAGATGATGGAACCCGTTCCACTAAACTGTCCCTACTGCGGCGAGGACGTAGAGCTGGAGTACGATAAGAGAGGCGGTCGTCAATTATATGAAAGAAAAATGAAGGACACTCGCGCTACTACTTTAAAAAGGAAAAAGTCAAGTAGATAGAATACTCCCGAGGCAAAGTGAAGGAGAACTTTGCCGTTTATATTCTTTGGATTTGTTGTCACCGATGCTCGCCCGCCACAAGATAACGTACGGCAAGCAAGCCGGCACCTCGTCGAGAGGGGCGGCGCTTATGTGACCACTCTCCCAACCATGACATTTTTTCGGGATAAGCTTGTCAGTGTTGCAGCACCTACCAACGCACACTTCGTCATCGTCAAGCCACGTCCGTAAGACCTTGATTTGCTCGTGAACTGGGCTCAGGCAGGGACTTAAAGTCCCGATCTTTCAAACCGTGAAAATCAAAGACGTCGCCGCCGGTCTCAAACGCCTTCAGTCAGGCGCTGTGCACGGCCGCATCGCCGTCGATGTTGCAGGCGGCTGGAATTGAATCATTGTAGGGACGTATAGCTATACATCCCTACAAAAGCAAAGACCATTTCATCTGCTGGCATGACAATATAAAAAAGGAAAAAGAGAAAAAGATTGTGGAGAGAAATCAATATGCGATAAAGATATCAGCGGAGTACCATGGAAGGGCTAAGGTATTATAAACTGAAAAATAATGAAATAGTATTATACCAGATAAGGACATTTTTTACGGATACGTTGTTACGGAATATGAAATCGATAACCGATACCATGAACAGTTCCGATAAGGTGCGCGTAGCGGCCCAATTTCTTACGAATTCTTCCAATATGAACATCTATAGTACGGTGTGTCACTTGAATGCTTGATCCCCAGACTGCACGAGAAATTGCTTCGCGGGTTACGACTTTTCCGCGATGCTGGAAAAGATGGATGAGGATCTCAAATTCCTTTCGAGGAAAGGGGAGCGTGGTATCTCCGTACGATATTGTGTAATCAGGTATGCGAATCTCAAGGCCTTCGAATGAAACCACT
>PLMS01000124.1 GCA_003142575.1 Ignavibacteriota bacterium | reverse complement strand
TGAAAAGGGGGAGCGAGGGGGATTCGTAATTTTGAAGGTATATGCTCGGCAGAGAAGTAGTAAAATTAGTAGATGAGACGAAGGAAGCGGGGTTGCTGACGAAATAAGTGATTGAGCGTAAGAGCAAATAAGTAGTCGAGAGAAAGCCCGGTTCTAAAAGTTTGGAATCGGGCTTTCTAATTTCAAGTTTTTCTAAAAAATTCCGGAAAAATTCTTCCTTGAAGTACATTATTTGCTGGAAAACTCGTTGACTCTCTAACACTTTTTCCGTATTTTAGAATATTAGTTTATAACTGGTCTTAGTCATCGAGGAAAAAAATGTACGCAGTCGTAGAAATTGCCGGAACACAAGTGAAGGTCTCCCCTTCAGATAAAGTATTTGTACCGAAAATATCATCAGAAGTCGGTTCAACAATAAAGTTTGATAAAGTCCTCTTGACTGGCGATGAAAAGAAAGCTCATGTAGGCAGTCCATACGTTGAAGGAGCCTTTGTCGAAGCAAAAGTGCTGCGACATGTCAAAGATGAGACGGTGATCGTGCTCAAGAAGAAAAAACGAAAAGGCTATAGAGTTCGTAATGGACATCGCCAGCAGTATACGGAAATTGAAATTATAAATCTTGCTTAAACAGGAGAGGTTGTATGGCTCATAAAAAAGGCGGTGGAAGTTCCAGGAACGGCCGCGATAGTAATGCTCAGCGCCTCGGAGTGAAACGCTTCGGTGGTCAACTCGTACTCGCAGGAAATATTCTTGTACGGCAACGAGGAACAAAATTTCACCCCGGTATCAATGTTGGTATTGGCAGCGATGACACGCTTTTTGCGCTTGCTACCGGTGTTGTAAAATTCGAGCGCTTCGGTAAAACAAAGCAGCGTATAAGCATCGTGCAACCTGTATAACGCAGAATATATAATTTATTGAAGAAGCCTCCTACTGGGAGGTTTTTTTTTCAGTTAAAATCTTTGTTTTTATCTCCACAAAGCGACAGTGAACTCTCTCTATGAAATCATAGTTGTACCAGCCGTTAGTATATTTATTCAACATCGGAGGTTCTTATGAAAATTACCGTTATTGGCGCGGGCAATGTTGGGTCAACAATAGCTGAACGCATTGTTGACCAGGAACTCGCCAATGAAATTGTCCTTGTCGATGTGGTCGAAGGTATGCCGCAAGGTAAAGGTCTGGATATGAGCGCCTCCGCTCCTATCCAGGGTTCTGATACAAAAGTCATAGGAACTAACTCCTACGAACCAACCGAGAATTCTGATATTATTTTTATTACGGCTGGGATTGCACGAAAACCCGGAATGAGCCGTGATNNATCATTATTGTAGTCTCAAATCCACTTGATGTTATGACATATGTTGCGCTTAAGACAAGCGGTTTTGAACGGAACAGAGTGATAGGCATGGCGGGTATTCTGGATTCATCTCGCTTTCGTAAGTTTATTTCCATGGAACTCAATGTCTCCGTTGAAGACATTAGTACATTTGTTCTCGGCAGTCATGGGGATTCCATGGTGCTCTTGCCTCGTTATTCTTCAGTTTCTGGAATTCCTCTTCCTGAATTGATGGATAAAGAAACTATTGAGCGATTGGTTCAACATACGCGCGATGGCGGTATAGAGATTGTGAATCTCCTAAAAACCGGCAGTGCCTATTATGCTCCCTCCGCTTCAGCCGTTCAGATGGTCGAAGCAATTGTCAAGGATAAAAAACGCATTCTTCCTTGTGCTGTATTTCTCCAGGGCGAATATGGCATACATGATACTGTTCTCGGTGTACCTATTAAGCTCGGTAGAAAAGGAATGGAGCAAATTATCCAAATCAAGCTTACTCCCGACGAACAGGCAGCTCTCAATAAGTCAGCCGAAGATACTAAAACGAATATGGATAAGGTCATGGTTTAATTCCTTTCGCTCTAGGAAATTTTCCTCAATCCCGATGAGAACTTCGAGAATATTTTAGAGTCCTTCTTTTGTACCGTCCCTAACATTTTTAATCAGAGCCAAAAACCTGATAGAGTAACATTTTTCTTCTANNGGTCATTTTTCTTCTGAAGATTGCTTCTCATAGATTCATTTATTATACTGCTTTCATTATAAGACATTGTAAAAAGTTTTATCTAATATTATACCAAACCATAAACCATTCACATCACTTGAGGAGATCGCTTTGAGACTTTATTCTCAACATCTATTGGGGACTATTGTCCTTTCTGTGTTGGTAGTTTGTATCGCTTTAGGTGGAGGATTCCAATTAAATGAGGTTGGTGCGCGCGCGATGGCACAAGGAGGTGCATTCGCTGCACGCGCTTCTGATCCATCAGCAATTTATTTCAATCCAGCCGGATTGGGTTTTCAGGGTTCATCGATATATCTTGGAACGACATTTATTATGCCCAAGGTGACTTTTTACGGTCCGTCAAATCTTTCACTCAACGATGAGACAAAGATGGTGGATCAAACATTCACTCCGATTAATATTTACGGGACTTACGAACTAAACGATAATATTCACATCGGACTGGGAGTGACTAATCCATATGGATTAGGAACAGAATGGCCTGCAAATTGGGCCGGCCAGTACATCACACAAAAGATTGACCTCACAAGTTTCTTCATCACACCGACAATCGCCTATAAAGTTAATGACCAACTTTCGGTAGGCGCCGGACTTAATTATGTAACCGGTAAAGTCACCATGAAGATCGGAACTTCAATTCCATTTAATGGAAATCCTCCAATCGTCAATCTCGATTTAAGCGCAACCGGTATCGGGTTCAACGCCGGAATCATTTATAAGCTCATCCCGGATTTGTCTTTAGGGCTCTCTTACCGCAGTTCTGTTAAACTTGATGCAAGCGGTACTGCAAAATTTGATCCAAATTATACATTATTGAGCCTCCCTAATGGCGATGCCACTGCCACAATTACATTACCGGCAACAGGATTCGTTGGAGTTGCATACAAAGCCATGAAGAATCTTGAAGTCGAAGCTGATTACCAATATATCGGCTGGTCATCCTATAATGAATTAGCAATCGGATTCAAGGCAGACCCGACAAAAAATGAAGTTATGACAAAAAATTATCAGGATACATATATTTTGCGATTTGGTGCAGAATATACTATGGATGATATCCAATTACGAGCCGGATATATCTATGACCATTCGCCTGTATTAACAAAGTATGTAGATCCTATGCTTCCAGATGCCAACCGGAATGGGTATAGCATCGGCGTCGGATATAAGATTTGCGAGCAATGGAGAGTGGATGCATCGTACTTCTTCCTGAAGTTTGACCAACGCAAAGCTGAGAATACCGTTATCGCCTTCGATGGTACTTACAATATGACGGCAACGCTTATCGGTATCGACATTGGTTACACTTTCTAAGATGACAATCATTATGCACCCATCAAACAAATGAATTGGAGATAGACAATGAAACAATATATAGTTCTCTTCATCACTCTCGCTGCGTTGATTGCCGCGCTCCTGATTGGCTGCACGGATTCGGCGCCAACAGGACCAGTAATTGGCCTGGGTAACTCAACTGTTACAAAATATGTATCCGTCGGCAACAGCTTAACAGCAGGTTATCAGTCTGCCGGATTATATAAATCGGCGCAGCTTTATAGTTACCCGAACCTCATTTCTCAACAATTGACTAAAGCTGGGGCTACCATAGGAACATTCCAACAACCTTATTGGCCAGACCCGGGTACACCAGACCCATCAACAGGAAAAGCTTCCAGATATATCATTATCGGCTGGTCAGGTACAACCCCAATTATTGGCCCGGCTGGAGAAGCGTTAACTGCTGGCGCACCTGAAAATGCCGCAACGCTTGCAAGGCCTTATGATAATTTAGGAATTCCGGGAATACCACTTTTAGGATTTATAGATATGACCGGAAATTATAATGGTACGAATACATCCGCCGGTCTAAATACTGGAATTGGATATGCTATTCTCCGTCAACCAGCGGGCACAACAAGCGTCTTTCATCAGGCTGCAGCACTACAACCCGATCTTGTAACATTCTGGCTTGGTGCGAATGACGTATTAGGATTCGCTGTCGGAGGAGGATTAATAGCGGCTACTGGAAACTCACCGACCCCATCTGCAACATTCCAATATCTATATAATCAAGCGCTTGATTCCCTCCGCCATGCTTTGCCTAACGCAAAGATTGTTGTGGGGAATATTCCTTATGTTACTTCTGTCCCATTCTTCACAACTGTGAATCCGCTGGTAGCTCCGCACATTCCAAGTGGATATTACATGTATTATCAGAAGCATCTTACAACAGGAATGTCCATGGCGACAACCACGCTCACCGAAGCATACTCACCTTTGATCACACTGAAAGGCCAAGCATATGCTACTTTATTAGGCGTTTCGACCTGTCAATTCTGGCGTGATGCATTAGGAACATCATTTTCATATTCTGCTCTACAGGCAGTCGGCATTGATTCAAGTAAACCGTTTGGTTTCCATCCTCAAAATCCATGGCCGGATGCTCTTATACTTGATTCACTTGAAATAGCTATGGCGACGAATTCGGTAAATGATTTCAATACTACTATCGCCTCTGTTGCAGCCGCCCATCACGCTGCATTAGTAGATTTTAACGGCTTCTTTAATAACGTAAAAGCTAATGGCATCGTTATTGCCGGCGAGAAATACACTGCCGATTATATTACAGGCGAAATTTTCAGCTTGGATGGCGTACACCCATCAGATCGCGGCTACGGTATCGTGGCGAACGAATATATCAAAGTGATCAATGCTTCTTTTGGAATGAATGTTCCATTGGTCAATGTCAGCGCTCTGCCGAAGCTATCCGCTCCTCTTTCTAAAGTCGGCAATGGAAAGATCGACCCGGTGCTTCCATTTGGAGCATTCAATTCATTAGATTTGCTGTTCAGCCCGTCTGTTCAGTAACGTATTTTATCCGGGCAATTCTTATGTAAAAAAACCCGTCTCCAGCATCGAGACGGGTTTTTCTTTTCCAACATACCCTTATTAATCTCAATGCTGTTTGTGGAGCTTTACCTTCATTTCTACGACCGACCCAGACTTAAGCCGTTTAACGGTAATCGAATCCATCAACGAACGTATTAAAAACACACCACGCCCACTCTCTTTCAGCAAATTCTTCTCCTCGCGAGGATCTTGCAAACCTTCCAGATCAAATCCCCTGCCTTCATCTTTCACACGGATAGTGAGATATTGTTTTTCTACGATGCACCGGACAGTAACGCTTTTATTGGGATCGGATTTATTCCCATGAATCATTGCATTATTCACCGCTTCGGTACAGGATACCAACAAACGGTACATTGTTCCATCGTCCATATTGAGTTTCTTGTTGATCTGCTGTAAAAAATTTTCAATACATCCAATTTCTTTTGGATTGCTCTGACAGACCATTTCGAAAACAGTCTTGCGATATATTTTTCTTTTCTTTGGTTTCGTATATGATTTCATTCTATCTCCTCAACTACAGAATGAACCCTACTTGTATAGAAAGATTTGAAATCGTTGCATTCGTCGTACCATTATTTTTTTGTTCTTCTCTCCATCCACTCAAAGTGATTTTCTCTGTACTCGATCCCAACCACTCAATGAAAACAGTGGGACCCGAAGCTTCAATTCCTTGAGTAAAAATTCGCTGATTATTTTGGTATGTGTAACGATCTTGTCCAAAGTAACGAAATCCGAATCCCACTTTCAATCCCATTGCAGATGACCAAATAAATTCCGGCCACAAAGATTTTTCTATAAAATATTCTTCCGGCTTCTCCTTAAACTCTTCCCACTTGAGTGTTCCTCGTTCAAAGATACGCAAGCTTCCCGAAAAGTTACACTCAATTCTTTCGCTCAGGTGCAGAACAGTAGAATCTGACCACATTGCCTGCCTGTACGAGAAGCTTCGTATCGATGCACTTTGTAGTTCATAATCGCTTATTGTGTAGTTTGCCAGTACCTCGGCTCGCGCAACTGTTCGGAACCATGAAGAAGGCTCATATTCAACACACGGCGATAATCGGATGACACGGTTCCAGTTGTTGTTGGCGCTTTGTTCCTGACGGAGATATACCAAATGGAAAAGTGTGAGATCTGCAGTCAACGTCAACAGCATGTGGGATGAAAAACGATGAAGAATATCTATGCCAGACGTTATAAGCAATTCATCGCGATCATCCGTGTTTGAAGCGTCCGGAGTATCATATCGAAGAATACTGGACGACGACACCAAGCGGATGTTGTCATTCTGGGTTACGTTGACGTTGAGTGACGTCGTAAGCATCGTGCGCTGCGCTGTATTCTCTAATTTATTCGCTTGAGCGCGTAGCTGTTCCATGTTGGGTACTGGAGCATCCGGCACCGAATATCGCTCGTCTCTCTCAGTATATAAAAGTTTGATATCCGCATCAAGCCAATCGAACGGTGACCATAACAGAGAAACCGTACCGAAGAATTCCATCTCTTGAATACGCGAATCAGTCAGCGATGGAGGATTCAGATCATCCTTGAATCTATAGCCCCGATCAATGAACCGGTTCGATAGTCCGAATGAGGTATTCAGGGAGAAGTTCCGATCTAGGTTATACTTTATTTGATCCATAATTTCAAACACATCTGCATCACGACGAAATATATTATGTTGAACACCTAATGAACTTTGAAAAGATGAAGAAAGTCCCGTGTAGAACTCACTTCGTTGTATGCCATAATTTATTGCCAGCGAATCGCTGACACCACCACCGAAGTCACGCAAGAGAATGAGCTTCACATCGCCTGTTCGGGGATTACGACGACCAAGTAAAGACTGATTCCATGACGATTGAAGTGAAGCATCAAACTCATCGAGCTTTACTCGGTGAGCATCGAAACCCAGTGCATAGGCAAACCCCTGATCACCTTCATCCTCCTGAGAATTCAACTCATATCCTCCTAATACTTCGCCTTTCACACTTTTTGTGGGAAGGTAGTCGAAACCGGCAAGTACTTGATGTTGTGCCATCCGACCAAGATCAATAACACGATTGTCCGCAAGAACATTGGATACATTTTTCAGTTGAAGATTCCACTCTTCCGAAAGCCGAGCATTTAAAGAAATGAATCCTTGATACTCGTCCTGAATTGCATTTTGGTCAGATTTAACAAGACGAGATTGAACGTGCTGGTGAACTTCAGCATTCCAAATCTGACTATGCATTTCTTTTTGGAAATCTCCAATCCACATATAGGTGTTCAACACACGAGTAAAACTGAGCGATGATAGTAGAAGACTGTCCGTAAATGGAAAAGGAGAAGGATGAATAATTTCCTGAGCATTCAGCGTCTTACAGAAAAACAACCATTCGCATCCGATGAATAATACACAAAGGAGTGTTTGTGAATTTTTAACCACAGACACCACTCGTCAGATCCATAGTTGTTCACGAGACATTTGATGGAATCCCCTGCAGGAGAGGCGTGGTGCCACTGGAACCGAGCCGGCGTGCGAACCGTATACAGGATTATGCAAAAGCTTTATTGGTATCGTACTACAAAAAAGCCACAGCGTCGAATCACCGGCGTCGTCTAAAAATACTTTCACGTTCACACCTCGGCTTTTTCTCCTGTTACCGGAATGTAGATATCCTTCTTCACACCAACTTCTTTCAGTTTAGAAGATAATTTCTCTATTTGAGTCATTTCACCATGTACAAGGAATATTTTCTTCAGCTGCGTTTGATCCGCAGCTTGAATGTATTCCACCAGCTCATTTTGATCCGCGTGCGCTGAGAAAGAGTTGAGCACTACCACTTCTGCATTCAACTTATGCACTTCACCAAAGATACTTATTTCCGGTTGTTTTTCTACTATCCGCCGTCCGANNGACAATAAGGATCGTATTCTTTGGATTCTCTATGGTATTAGCAAGATGATGGACAATTCTTCCACCTTCGCACATTCCGGATGCCGAAATAATCACACACGACGATTGCAGTGAATTCAATTTCTTCGATTCATCTACCGACCGTACGTATATAAGCCGGTTGAAGCCGAACGGATCTTCGTTCGCATGCAAGTGAGTAAGCATCTCCTCATCGAAGCACTCAGTGTGCAGCCGAAAGATGTCGCTTGCATTCACTGCGAGCGGACTATCAACGTAGATCGGAATAACCGGCAATCTGCCCTCATCAAAAAGTTCAGACAAAAGATAGACAATCTCCTGCGTTCTGCCGACACTGAACGCAGGTATGATCACCTTCCCGCCGCGGTCAGATGTTTGTTGAATAACTTGACAAAGTGAATCCTTCATTCCGATTATCGGATCGTGCAGTTTTCCCCCGTAGGTACTTTCGGAAATCAGTACATCGACGCTGCCAATCGGTTGTGGATCTTTAATGATGGGTGCATTCTTTCTTCCCAAATCGCCAGTGAAGCCGATCTTTTTCCGCATGCCGTTCTCTTCCACTTCAAGCACCGTTACTGCAGAACCAAGAATGTGTCCGGCATCGAGATATGTTGCCCTGACACCTTTGGCTATCTGTATTGGTTGTTCGTAATTGATGCTGATGAACTGCGCCATCGCAGTCGTGACATCCATAACACTATGCAGCGGCTGAACAAGCGGTTCGTGTTTTTTCTGATGTCTCTTATTGATAAACTCGATATCACGTTCTTGAATGTACGCGCTGTCGTATAACATAATATTGCATAGATCGCGTGTTGCTCCGGTGGCATAAATAGGGCCGTGGAATCCATTCTTCACCAGAGTCGGAAGATTCCCGGCATGATCAATGTGCGCATGCGAAAGCATAACCGCATCAATATCGGCAGCATTGAATGGGAAATTTCGATTGCGTTCATATGCTTTCGACCGTTTCCCTTGGAACATGCCGCAGTCGAGCAATATTCTTGTTCCATTCACAGAAATGAGATGCATGGAACCAGTGACAGTTCGAATTGCTCCGAGGAATTGAATAATCATTGAGCACCAGCTTTTAGTTAATGTCCAACTTGCTGTTTGAAAGTAGAAAGAAGAGAGATGAAATGCAAAGACAAAGGCTGGGGAAGACATCCTTTTTCTTCCTCAGCCTTCATATATTTGGAATCGAATATTATACGGTTGTTTTTTTGTGCTTGATATTTTTCGGTGTTGGAAGGTCCTGCTTTAACGCATTCAATCGAGACGTGACAACGCGGGCATGGTCATTGTCCGGATAATGCGTGTTCAGTTCTTCATACGCCCAGCGAGCTTTCATAAGATCACCGATCAGTTCGTATGATTTCCCCATCATAAAATAAGCGTCTATTTTTTTATTTGAAGTTTCGAAAGCGAGCACTTTCTGAAACGCGTTTATTGCTTCACGATATTCGTGTTTTGCATACCTGCATTCGCCGACCCAATATTCACAATTATCAGCAAGGTCTTCCTCAATCCCCTTGTCTCTCAAGCCGCTGAATGTCGTGAGTGCATCTTCATATTGCCGTTGGTGGAAGAGGGATAATCCTTCTGCATATTCATTTCGAAGTGAGGGAACCATACGTACAGGCGAGAAGACTGATGATTCTGGATTTACATTCTCAGCAAGGAGACGTGTACGTAATTCTGCCAGTTCCTGAGAAAGCTGTTTGTTCTCGGCTCGAAGATCCATGGCTTTTTGCTCGACATCTTTCTGCTTTGTCGTTGTTAAAAATTCTTTCGTCTCAAGTTCACTCACTTTATCGATAAGGGCACGTTTTGAAACCAGCAACGACCCCGAATATTGTTGGAGCGATGCAAGAGAATCTCGAAGAATGATCACTGTTTTCGCTGCCGATTCGATTTGATTTTTCAATCGATTTACATCGGTAGATGAGAGCGTTGAATGGTTCCGCTGCGGTAGTACCGTGACCGGTCGAAAATATTCATCCCGATATCGCACAGGTTCTCGCGTAAGATAACATCCTGACACCATCAACGAGAGTACCGCTGCCTGTACTGTCAATCGTCTCATAGTCTTCATCATGTACTCCACTTACTCACTTGGCGGGCTCTTTTTCACTGATAAAACATATGCAGAAAATCCCAAAATACCAACTGCGATAATAGCTGTTGTCACATTGTCCGATCCTGATACTTGATGTTTAGAACTCGGTGGTTCCGGAATACGCTGAAACGGTTCATAATTTTTCCAGAGAATTCGTTTTACAGAATCCACCTGAAAATTGAACTCGTAATTATATTCTGTTGATCCAAACATCATCGGCAACAAGAGACCAATCTGTCTTCCTACATTTTTCTTAATTGATTCCTGCAGTTTCACGGACTTACGGTCAGTCGTTGGAAACAAATCCATCTCTACCCATCGATCTCCATCGTTATAGATATTATCACGCGGAATTACGATATCGCGGAGATAGCCCAGAGGCGGCAATAGAACAGACGCACTGCTTGAAGAATCGCTGTAGAGATTACTGACATGGCGTAGAGCAAAGTGCCTGCCCTGGATATTCATCGAAGCCTTGTTCCAATCAATTGCGAGATACGAATTTGAAATATTTTGTAATTGGAATCGGATCGCCGCTTCGTCAAACTTAAACTGTATAATGATGCTGTCGTCATGAAAAAGAAGATCAGAATTCTCTACAGGATACATCAATTTGTAGGCATACCGATATTTATTTCCTTTTCCCGGAGTGAACTGACTTGTCGTGCCGCAAGACATAAGAAGTCCGGCCAACGATGCGAGGACAACAAAACGGACGAGTTTTGTTCTCATATGGTACTCCTTTACTTAACCGAATGTTTCAGACCTCATTTTCAGGTCACCTCTGACCTGAGTCCCGAAATGTCTTTTATAAACATTTCGGGGTTATTCTGTTTTACCGCAGATCCCGATTCAATGCGAATCGAGATTACTTCATCATAACCATTTTCTTCGTGCTTGTGTAATCTCCGGCAAGCAACCGGTAGAAATATACACCGGTAGCAACTTGAACGCCGTTTTCATTCCTTCCGTCCCATCGTATTGAGTACCGGCCAGCATCGTGAATACCACGTTCAAGAGTCGTCACTTTTTGACCAAGGATATTGAATATCTGAACGGCAACACGCGGTATCTTATTCGCTACTTCCGGTACGTCGAACTCAATCGTCGTTGACGGGTTGAACGGATTGGGATAATTTTGATAGAGCACCCAATCGCGAGGAATCGTATTCCGTATATCAGTTTGTTTCGATCTAATCATTGACACGTTGTTGTTTACACCAGTACTTACCATCACTTTTATCGAATCAATATTATCATCTGTCAATTGAACAGGGAGACGGAAAATTGTCGAATCACCCGGTTCAATCGGAGTATTCGTAGAATTCCAGAGAATGATACTCACTTCTTTTCCAACACTTTTTACATCCGCTGTCATCATCTTCGCACGAGGGAATATGATATCGGCTGTTTCAATGGCGACAGGATTCTTTACATAGAGTACTATTTGCATTCCCTTAATCTGACCTGCATTCTTCAGCCAGAAACGAGAGCCAACGTATGTCATTTGGATATAGCACGAGTCGGTCGTAGACATCGGGATCGATGCATTCATAACACCTGCCAGCGATGCTGCGCCTCCTGCTTTAAACAACGGAGACGGGGGCGTAGTCAACCAATTACGAGTCGGATCCCATCCTGCTTTAAGCAGGCTATCAAGACATACTTGAACATCTCTGATATCGACAAGACCATCACCCGTCGTTCCATCTGAGCGTCGGGGATACATGTCGGCTTTGATAAAATCGAATCCTGTCAAAATCTTTCGACCTATCGCATGATCGATGATAGCTGTGAGATCTCCAATATTTCGATAATTATCGTGGTTCACATCTGCAAGAAGCAAGATCGCATAAGCAACAAAAACTGTATCCTTCCCACCGGCAAGTGAAGCTCTCACGGTATATCGACCTGCTCTATCACCTAATGTCAAAGAAGTGGAAGCACGACCGGATGCATCTGTCGTGTCTAAATACGCTGTGAGTGAATCAAGTTTTGTGAGCGTATCAGTTCGTGAAACAATACTAAAATTCACCGCTGTATTCGGTACTACGTTGCCACCTGCATCAGTTACCTGTACGACAAACGGCTGCAGCCGATCACCGATTTGACCAATTTGTGCATCACCGGAATACTGTGCAAGCATCCTTGCTACGCCACGTAGTGCTGTGCAAATATAGAAGCGTTCCGAGCCAGCCAAGTTTATATCTCGCGCGCTTACGATATACGTGCCTGCTACATTACCATAGCTAAAGTGCGCCTTCGCCTGTCCAAGTGAATCTGTCGTGACAAATGCCGAGTCTGCAATTGAGCTATCCGGGCGCATCAGCGCAAAGCGCACAGTTCTGTTTGAAACAGCATTCGTGTCATCGTCAGTGACGGTATAGGTAAACTGCGGCATAATCCTGCCAACCGTATCTTGTCGAATGATAGCATCTTTCCACGCTAATGCCGCAAAACCATGAGTCGCCGTGAATGTAAAGGATTTTGTACTGTCAGCATCTGTCGAAGAGACTTGCACTATATAGTCACCCACTTTGCTGCCACGTCTGATTCGAGTTGAAGCTTGTCCATTCACATCTGTGGTAACTATCGTATCGATAACCTGCTGACCAACCGCACTTGTCGGGGCACCTACAATCTTGAGGGAAACTTTGGTTCCCGGTGCAGCAACTCCACCATCATCGAGCGTAAAGACGTTGAAGTTCGATATGGTCTTGATCGAATCACTTTGATTGTTCGTTACCACTGATAACAGTGTTATGCCACCTGCTTCCACATAAAATGTATCGATTGCAGTTGGCACTGACACTACTTGTGCAATAACAACATATGTGCCGCGTTTACTGCCTATGGTTAATTGCGTAGACACATTCCCAAGCGAGTCCGTAGTTGCAGACGGCATAAGCGATGTTCCTGATGCTCCTACCGGCTGGGTGGCGATTACAAAATTTACCGTTGCATTTTCAATTGGATTTCCATAAACGTCTGTCACCCTTGCCGTGACTGTATGAATTTGATGTGTTCTACCTGTATCATTTTTAGCTGTCACTCTCGACATTGAATCCGGATCAAATTCGTAATTCGCCCGACCGAGTAAATTGTTTACATCCGCAGCTGTCCACATACCTTGAAGGTATTTTCCGGTTCTCACTAATGTGTGACTACTATTCCGTACAGTATGCTGCCGTCTCCACGTGGCACCAGCATCAGGTGAACGCCAAATATCGAGTGACAGAGAATCTTGTCCCGCCAATTCATCCTTTGCATAACGGAAGTACATCGTACCATTGAGACCGTTCGTATCCGCTGGATTTATCTGATACCATCGCTTGATAGATTTTTTTCCGTTGGAACTTGTTTTACTGGAGTCTGACAACCGAACAATACCGGTCGTCCCGAGTGTTGAACCATGTGAACGAACAGAAAGTCCTATTCCTCCAAAATCTGAAGAATCAGAAGGAGTGTTGAAATCGACAGATTTGGTGACCCGCCCGCTGATGAGTCCGTCTTCTTGCGTAATACGTCCCGCAATTTTTTCCAACGTCATTGTTGTCGATGAAACAACTTTGAATCTCACACCATCAGCCACTGCGACGGAATTGAGAATGTTCACATTAGCTAATGTCTGCTTTGTGCTGCCATTTCCGGTTAAAAGAAGATGATCAAAGTTCTTCGCTATCACTTGTTGTGTATCTGCACCAAAGTATTCAAAGGTGCCGCCGACCGTATCCGGCAGCCCTGTGGCTTGACCTCTCACACGGAATTTTCCAGAATTTTTATAGGTTCCGGCATTATAAAAATCTTGTGCTTCTGCATTTCCTATGAGCGACGCTAATAAGATAAGCACCAAGAAGCCTGCACGTGCCCAAACTCTTTGACGTGTCGGGCACAGCAGCAATATGTCTTTCAATCTTGCGACCATAGGGTCACCTTTGATTTTATATTCCATTCGAGCGAACGAACACCAACGAGCAATCCGATTCGGCCAAACATGATACCAGCTTATCCTCGTCTCTTGCAGAGAATTGAGCATATTCATTGCTTTCTCCTCCAAGGAACTGGGATAGGATGGATCCCGTTTCGTGAACCAATATGTGATGTTACATTCTTTCATGGCTTCTTCTCTTACAATACCATTCTACTATCCAACGAATCCAATGTACCTTTTTTACTCCTCGTTTCCATTTTCTTTTTCAACAATGACCGGAGAGAAGACGAGAAGGAGTAAAAACTCGCCTTCTCTCTACGATCAAATTCCTTCAATATATTTGAGTATGATCTGAGCATGATCATTCTCCAGTCCGACTTTGTTTTTCGGAAGACAGATGATATGTTGCATCAATATCATCTTTATTCCAGCTGCAGAGTGAGGATAAAGAGAAGGAGCAAACTCCTCTCCAACGCTGCAAACCAAGTCCAACAGATTCTACCATTACAGATTCCCATGGAAAAGATTCTCTTCCATTCGATTCAAGTGTATCACGAGACGCCGCCTGATTCATTTCTATCTTTGCAGAGCGAGCATCATTTCTCTCTTGCGGTGATAGATTATAATGGAACGCCAACAACTGTTTCGTGCTGATTGTTGTTTCTAAACACGTGTCGACTTCCAATGCAGACGGTTTCTTATGTCTAAGAAGTACCTGATCCATCGTGAGACCACCACCATAAAGAATTTCATCACCTGTCAATCTTGTTACTTCCAGTTCAGATGATTGACCTTCATCCATGGTTTGATCAACAGCATATTTTTCGAAATCGCTTTGTTTGCTGCCTTTATACAGGTCAGATTGAGTAGACCAACGAGAATTGTTCAGTTCCATCAAGAGCCGTGAATACTTCTTCTCCTCTTGCCGCATCCGATCATCATACTCGATCAATCGAGTATGATGATCTTCATGAGAGGCACAACTCCTCGGTTCGCACTGCAATCTGAATATGTTCCTGTCATTTTTCACGATGCTGCCTCGTGCTCAATGCTGTTTATTGAACTGTAATTGTTCCAGCATTCGTCAATGTTGAACCTACTGCGTTTGTAAACGTTCCGGTTACCAACAAAGTGCTTGCTGCGTTGGTAAGAGTCAATCCGCCACTGTTCGTCATACTACCATCAACTGTTAAAGCACTTCCTGCCAAGCCCAGTGTCAAATCTTTCCCAGCATCGATAACTAAGTTGTTGACATGACCTGCTGCATTAAGTGTTACACCGGTTGCATTGATTTCAGCATTATCCGATGCAGCCGGGACAGTTCCTACATCCCATGTAGGACCATTGTTCCAATCGCCATTAACAAGTGTTGCTATAAACTGATTGAATTGATCATCTAATGCAAGTTCTTGA
>PLMS01000077.1 GCA_003142575.1 Ignavibacteriota bacterium | reverse complement strand
TAATGATGGCAAGATTGTAGTAGATCCCTTCTGCTTCTTTTTCTCCAAGCTCGATATTTATTTGCTGCTGGCCCGGTTGATCACTCATACGAATGCCCGTTTCTTCTTACTGCATGATTGAATTGTTCACTTGGCTGTTTTGCTTATTTTATCAGCTTCATCAAGTGCCTTCATTGCTTTCTCAGATTGACCAAGAAGTGCATAAATAGTGCCAAGTGTATTCCACACCCGTGCATCTTCTGGTAGTAATTGTGTATGCCAATCTTTCCCTGTTTTTGAAGCTGCCTCCTGTGCATTCTTAATTTTTATGTCGGTTACTTTTATCATCCAGGGTAAAGCTTCTTCAAATTTTTTCTTAAAGCTCTGACTCTCATCCCCTTTTTCTTGCGCTTCCTTTTTTACCTTGACTCCCCAATTATAGTATGTTGCGCCAATGTCATAAAATGCATCGCTGAAATTAGGATCAATCTTCACTGCTTCGTTGAACTGTCCTATCGCCCCATCATAGTCGTCGACCATTCTATAGAGAAGACCGAGGATGTAGTGATTCATCTTACTCCCAGGATCATTGTCCACTGCAAGTTTAAATGCATTGGTCGCTTCCTGAATGCGATTGGCTTCATAATACGCTTGCAGAAGTAAATTCAAGTTTTCATTATCCTTTGGATTCACTTTCTTTATCGCTTCAAATACGTCCACAGCGTTGTTAAACTGGACTATGGCTTCATAGTATTTCGTTGAATCGATTTTCAAATCAATTATTTTCTCGATTTTTTTTCCAACAACCTTCTCGCCTTCAATGGTGAGTGTCAATGCATATTGATTGTAACTCCAATCTTCTCTTTTAGAATTCTTTTTATCCTTCTTTTGGCTGTCAGGTGCTCCAAACATCCGCATCACATCGCTTTTATAACTCCCTTTATCGATCTCTTTCAAGCCCTTTTGAATGCGAAGTCCATCGGCATTTGTCGATTTAAATTGTTCCTTCTTATCCAAACCCTGTTGAATAATGTATCTTCCGACTCGTTTATATGCGTCTACATCATGATCCAATTCCCATACTTTTTTCTGACTCACGATGGTATTTTCAATATCACCCTTCCCTTGATAAGCTTGGGTAAGAAAGATATACGTCAAGGATGTATCCGGCCAGATCCCAACCGATTTCTTATATTCTTCGATGGCTCTGTCATAATAGAGCAGAGAGTCGGCACTAGCGCGTTTATAGAAAGCAACGCCATTGTTGATATGCTGAGCCCAAGCCTTAAATCGGTAGGCATGGATTTCGCTTGTATATGTAGGTGAAAGCTTTTCTGCTTCACGAAATGCCGCGGTCATACCTTCATAGTCATCCAGCTCCTCCCCTCGAATCCGGCCTAAACGGAACCAGGCTTCATGATTTGATGGGTTCTTTTGGATCTCTTTCTCGTAGAGTTTTGCTGCTTCAACATAATTTTTATTTTGTTCCTGCACTTTCGCCCCGGTGAAATCCGGAGATCCGCATTGAAATCCTTGAATTATGAATCCCGCTAAGAACAGCGCTAAAACAAAATAGTAGAAATTATTTTTCATGGATAGGTTCCTTCATTGTAGTTTTAGATGATTAAATACGAGTAAAAATATACAAAAAGGTGCTTGTAGAAGCAAGATGAAATTCGAGATGGAGTAGCTGAAGAATGAAGCCGATGAGAAATGCGGTCCGTAAACTGTTGAGATGCTAGGAATAAGTACAAAAAAGCCCAACCGGCTAAGTTGGGCAATACATAAGACACATATGCCGTTTCATTCCTGCGATTACCGTGTGAGACCTTCAGAAGCAGTGTCTCTCCACGTGCGCACTTGAATGGAATGATTCGGTGCTGCGGTCTGAAGAATCTGCTTCCGAATACGCGGTTGAATTATAACGCGCATTTGCTGTTGTTCGATTTCCTCAACTGGAACGTTAATCTCAACGCTGAAAAATTCTTCATTTCCAAAAGATTGAACCGGTTGCGGCCATGGAAGATTTCTTGGCGCATGCTGAAATTCCCTTGCTATCATTCTTTTCAACATTGCCTCGCGGCGAAGTTCAAACATAACAACGTTTTCCTCCATGTGTCGACGAAGGCTGTCGAAATCGATGTGTAGTTGCGAATACATCATAGTATCTGGTGTAATGATAACAAAACGATTATCCCGTGGAGATTGCGGAATATTCTGGAAGATACGATCTCCTTTTCTCGCCGGGACACTTTGCGCTGTAACGGTGTACGGTGCATCATTGGCTTCCAGCAAGCGCTCAAATTGAACTCGTTGGTTCGGTTCTAAGCACGCAGCAATGTTTGTCACCATCAGCCTGTTTAAATTTGGCAAGTCAGGCGCTATCGCCATGGTATTGTTCTCACCAATCAATACAGACGACTCTATGCGCCTGCCGGTCAATTCCAATAAAGAATCGATTAAATGTTTTTGCCCGCTGGTTGGTTTTACTTCGGCAAGGAAGTGGTTAAACGTCATAGGTTTTGCCTTGTTCTTCGAATCTTTCCCAACTTCTATACGGTATCCTTTCTTTGATTGTTCATCCACACGCAATTCCGTTTTCGATTTGTCATCAAGAGCGAGTGTGCCAAAAAGTGAAAACTGCAATGCCCGATCTTTGTCCACCTTGGAAAAGAGAGGCAAGAGTTGTCCTTGGAGTACATTCTTCTCGTACACCTTCCGAACCGCTTGCGACTTTTCAGAGAAATATTGGATAAACTGCATTCGGTTTTGAATGACAAGTGTTCCGGCTACAACGACCACAGCAGCAACCATTATGGTTATTGCAGGAACAAATTTGCGCGGAAATGGCAGAAGGCTATGCTCATCCTTCTTCTGCTCCTCGAGAGCAACTGCAAAGCGAGTCCAAAATCCAATATCGGGTACCAGCTTCTGTTTTGATGCCAGCAAGTCCTTTAATCGTCTCAACTCTTTCACTCGTTGTCGAGCTGATGTGTCCAGCGCCAAGAAGGATTCTACCTTCTGAACTTCAATTTCTGAGAGCCTGCCATCGACATACTGCGAGAGCAAGCGATCCATCTGTTGTTCATTCATTTTTTTCATGTTTACACCACCTCCTCCAATAACGGTTTCAATACTTTTCGCAGCATTGACCGCGCTCGGGAGATTCTCGATTTTACGGTACCAAGTTCACATTGCATCACTTCAGCAATCTCTTCATACGAAAGTCCATCAATATCTTTCAACACCACTGCTGTCCTGAACTTCTCTGGTAAGGATTGTAATCCAAGAGCAACTAACTCCTGTGTATCCCTGTCCTCCGGTGGGACGGAGAGACGCATATTCAATTCCTTCTCAATTCCTTCATCAAGTGTCTGAAATGAAAAAAACCGGCGTAGTTTTTTCTTCCTCAATTCATCTCGACTTTTATTTACCGCGATCCGGTATAGCCACGTATAAAACGATGCTTCAAACCTGAAACGAGGCAATGCTTGGTATGCTTTGATGAATACTTCCTGCGCGAGATCGTCGATGAAATCGCGATCATGAAAGATAGAAAAGAGCAAATTTCGAATTCGTTCCTGATGGCGCTCGACAAGAAAACGATACACATCATGATCACCACTCTGGAATGCAGTAATCAGTGCTTCATCGCTCATTTTTCTAAGAACATCGACGCTCGGTTTTGGGAGGATCTGATCGTTTGTCATTGATCTCGCATCATTGGTTTTTGTGAATGAAGGTACAAAACTTCTTGCACGAACTCCAATTTGATACGGCTTATCCTTTGACGACCATTCTGCGCCCGGCAGTGGTAGAGCCATGCTCACTCCTGATTCATTTGAATTCATACTTCCTACCCTGTGTATCAATTAAATATCTATGTCACCATTTTTATTGAATATATTAATACGATTAATTAGACGAAGGATTGAAAGCGATGGTTCCTGCGGGTTAAATAAATGCGGTCCTTTTTACGGATTGAGTATCCTGGAAAGGGATAAAAATGGTTCAGAGGACGATTTCTTGGAACCTTGATGTCTGGACGCGCTGCTCGAATTCATCCCGGAAGTTGCGGATCATCGATTGCACAGGCCAAGCGGCAGCATCACCTAATGCACAAATAGTGTTGCCTTCGATATTGTTTGCCACATCCAGCAGCAGGTCGATGTCTTCTTTCTTCGCTTCGTACCTCTGGAAGCGTTTTAATATCTTGAACATCCAGTCCGTACCTTCGCGGCACGGTGTACATTGCCCACAGGATTCGCGATAGTAAAATTCTGCTATGCGCGTGATGACTTGGATGAGGTCGGTGTCTTCATCCATCACAATAATCCCCGCTGTTCCTACGGAAGAACCTGCAGTCTTCAGCGATTCTGCATCCATCCGAATGCCTTCGAGCTGATCGCCGCGCAAAATCATCGTCGATGAACCGCCGGGGATAACCGCTTTGATGCCTTTGTCGCCGGGAACACCACCTGCCCGTTTATAAATAATTTCAAGCAGTGGTTCGCCTGTCGGCATTTCGAAGACACCCGGATTGTTTACGTGCCCACTGACACCCACGAGAATCGGTCCCGGATGTTTTGCTGTGCCAATCTTGGAATACCACTCCCATCCATAGCTGATGATAACGGGAATATTTGAAATTGTCTCGACATTATTGATGGTCGTAGGACACCCCCACAAACCTACCTGCGCCGGGAACGGCGGCTTTACTCGCGGATAACCGCGCTCTCCTTCGATGGAATTCATGAGCGATGATTCTTCACCGCAGATATATGCACCGGCTCCTCGATGGATGTACACTTGAGTAGAAAATTCCGTTCCAAGAATTTTTTCACCGACAAGTCCATTTGCGTACGCATCGTCAATCGCTTTCTGCAGCATCTTAATCCACTTACCATATTCGCCGCGGATATAAATATATGCTGTCGTTATACCCATAGCATAGCAGGCAATGAGCGTTCCTTCGATGAGCAGATGCGGATTGTATTCGAATATCTGACGGTCTTTGAACGTGCCGGGTTCTGATTCATCGCCATTGACACACAAATATTTCGGCTTATCGAAATTCTTCGGCATAAATGACCACTTCAGTCCTGTCGGAAAGCAAGCACCACCGCGACCGCGTAGATTTGACCTCTTCACCTCATCGATTACTTCTTCCGGTTTCATTTCCAACGCCTTCTTCAAGGCTTTGTAACCTCCATGAGCGAGATAGTGATCTATCTTATAGAGATCACGATCATCCGGAATGATTACACGTTTCCATGCATTCAATTGTTCAGTATCGGAAGGGCGAAGATTCATTTCAAATTATCGATAAGCTTGTCAATTTTTTCGAGTGTAAGATTTTCGTAATATTCATCGCCGATAGCCAGCATTGGAGCGGTACCGCACGAACCCATACACTCTGCTTCCGAGAGTGTCCACTTCTTGTCTGGTGATGTTTCGCCAACTGTAATACCGAGACGCTGTTCGATGTGTTCAAGAATTTTTACGGAACCGCGCAGCATACATGAAATATTTGTGCATACTTCAATATGATGCTTGCCGATCCGGTTTTTTTGCAGCATGGTGTAAAACGATACAACGCCAAGAATATGACCAAATGGAATATGAAGCAATGCCGCTACATATTTCATGGAATCTTCGGAAATATATCCCTCTTGTTCTTGCACCATCCAGAGTACCGGCAGTACTAACGCTTGCGATGTTGGATAGCGCTTTCGGAGCTGTTCAACTTTATTTAGATTCGATTCACTAAGCATTTTCAATTTTCAATTTTCGATTGTCAACTCGAAATCCGCAATTAACAATTCGAAATTCGCGATTTATTTATCCGCTTCTCCCATGACAGGATCCAAACTGCCGACGACCGCCACGATATCGGAAATCATTGCACCTTTGATCATCACAGAAATTGATTGCAGGTTCACAAAGGACGGCGAACGTATCTTCATTCGCCATGGTTGACCTTCACCATTACTATAAATATAGAAACCGAGTTCCCCTTTCGGCGCCTCGACAGCGTGATATACCTCGCCTTGAGGAGGTTCTACACCGAAATTGACAATCATGAAGTCATGAATAAGCTCTTCCATTTTTGTATATACCTGGTGCTTGCCAGGTAACACTTTCTTCGGCTGAACTGCTTTCACATCTCCTGCGGGCATTTTTTCTAACAACTGCCGAACAATCTTTATGCTTTCTTTTATCTCAGCCATCCGGACATAATAGCGCGCCAAGCAATCACCGCCCTCGTAAACAGGAATGTTGAAGTCAAGATCGCTGTAGACCAAGTATGGATTTGCCCTGCGAAGATCAAGCTCAACGCCACAGGCACGGAGACACGGACCGGTCAGTCCAAGATCAATCGCTTGTTCTTTGGAAATGGAACCAACACCATCAACACGTCCAAGAAAAATATGATTCGTATTGAGAAGTTTCTCGCACTCACGTATCTTTTCCGGAAGTTCATTGATGAACATGTGAATGATGCCGAGTGTTTCCGGTGTAACATCTTGCGCAAGTCCACCGATACGGGTGTAACTTGTCGTGAAGCGAGCACCAGCAATTTTTTCAAAGATGTCGTACAATTTTTCGCGTTCCCGGAACGACCACATCCACACGGTAAGCGCGCCAACATCCATACCGAGTGAACCAAGNNAGAAACATAAGGTGGGAAGAAATACGGGCAAGTTCAGAAATCAGTGTACGAATGTACTGCGCACGAGGCGGAGCTTCGATGCCCAATAACTTTTCAACAGCAAGGACATACGCTGTATTATTCGAAAGCGGCGAGAGATAATCAAG
>PLMS01000106.1 GCA_003142575.1 Ignavibacteriota bacterium | reverse complement strand
ATGGTGAAACCGATGTATTCGCAGTCTCCGGAAAGGGATACTACATTTCATCCGTACCATGTTCATTATTGGGTAACAGGGACTATCATCGGCGTTGGAATGTCGGCAAATTACCTTGGAGTAGGACTGGTATTTCACAAAGCAGAGTTGTCTCGATTAGAAATACAGGCATTGAACAAAGATATTTTTAACGGTATCGATAGCTGGGCATTACATCAGGACCCCTCGAAGATGAGTGAATTTGCAAAGTATTCAGATTATGGCGTTGCGGTTACCGTCGTTCTTCCGGTTTTTCTCATGCTTGACAAACAGATCGAGCAGGATTGGTTTGACGTGCTACTCATGTATGTTGAAACCATGTCTATCACACCGAATATTTATGAATGGAGTCCTCTCGGGGTTAATTTTCAAAATAGAATACGGCCTGAAGCATACTATGATCAACTTACGTATGACCAGAGAAAATCAGCCAACAACCGGAATTCATTCTACAGCGGCCATGAGGCCGTTGTCACGGCATCCACTTTCTTCATGGCAAAAGTTTACAGTGATTACAATCCTGGAATAGGAGACAATAAATATCTTTTATATGCCGCAGCGACAATTCCTCCTCTTATTGAGGGATATTTTAGAGTGAAATCGCTCGCGCACTTTCCTTCCGATGTAATGGTTGGCATGGGAGTGGGGGCATTGTGCGGCATCCTTATTCCCGAACTTCATCGTTTCCATGACAAAAACATCTCATTAGGATTGTATTCTTCATCCATAGCAACAGGGATAGCCATAAAATGGCAGCCGGATTTTGTAAAATAGGCATGGTTACTTTTGAAAATGAATTTCGTTATGTTTCTCATAAAGAGCAATCATGAAGCACACCACGAACAAAAAGAAAGGATATCTCAATGCGGCATAGGTTTCTTGTATCACTCCTCCTTATTGTCATTTGCGGATTCTCTCCCTACGGAGCCGCGGACCTCTTCGCACAAAATCTCGCTTCACAGGATACCGTACTGGGGAACAAATACAATTTATCTCAGTTCTGGCATGAAACTGTTGGTTTCTTTGTACAACCAACAAAATGGGACGGCGGTGATTGGCTCAGAATCGGAGTAATGGGCGGCGCAACATTCTTGACAATGCAAGTTGATCAACCAATCCGCGATGCAGTTCTTAGAGACAACAGAAGATATTTCTACAGCGTACCGATTGAGGGAGCCAGAATGTACGGAGAACTTTATTCCCCGTTTGTGTTCTTTGGCGGCTTTGCTCTGCATTATTTGCTCACCGATAACATCTCATCAAGGAAAATAGCTTATGAAATCGGACAAGCTTCGCTCTATACAGGTGCACTTGTCCTTACAATGAAATCTATAATTGGCAGAGCGCGGCCGCATGACAATCTTGGGAGAGCGACATATCACCCATTCACACTTATGGGTGACGATTTCCATTCGCTTCCTGGGGGACACACGGCTACTGCATTTGTTATCTCGACTGTTCTTTCCAGAAATATAGAACCAACGTGGTTGAAAGTACTCGTGTACTTGCCAGCTATAATCACACCAATCTCTCGAGTGTATCAAGATATGCATTGGACATCTGACAATGTTCTCGGCGGCGCGCTCGGCTTCTTTATTGCAACCTGGGTCGTAGATCTTCATGAAAACAATGATTCGCGAGTGCACGTTTCTTCGGTCTTTCCACTCACCATCAGTGTAACTCTCAATTAGGCGGATGATGACTCGATGCTCTTCATCCCATAAAATCTCAAAACACAAGTTCTTTTTTTGCAGAGTGTACTATAACACCATGCGTTGCAAAATTTTCTTATCACTCTTTGTTTTGATCGTCTGCGAATCTTCTCTTTTCGCACAAAACAAATACGATTTTTCTCAGTTCGGACACGAGACTGGCGATTTTATTAAGCAACCATCGAAATGGGACGGAAGTGATTGGCTCAAACTTGGGGTGATGGGTGTTGGATCATATATACTAATCGAAACTGCCGATCAACCGGCACGAGATTTAGCTCTCAAGGACAGAAGTTATTTATACAGCCTTCCGATTGAGGCAGGCAGAATATGGGGAGAGTTGTATTCCCCTGTGGTTCTATTTGCCGGATTTGCTGCACATTCTTTGATAACGAATAATACTTCGACAAGGAAAGTCGCTTATGAAATCGGACAAGCTTCACTGTATACAGGCGCAATTACCTATATACTAAAGACTGCGTTTGGTAGAGCAAGACCGTATATGAACGAGGGTTCATCCAGTTTTCACCCATTCACATTTCGTGACGATTTTCATTCGTTTCCAGGCGGACATACAGCCACTGCATTTGTGCTTTCAACCATTCTTTCCAGAAATGCCGGCCCAACATGGTTGAAAATACTCGCATACTTGCCCGCTGCAATAACTCCAATCTCCCGAATATATGAAGATAAACATTGGGTATCGAGTAATTTTTTCGGCGGGACACTCGGCTACTTTGTCGCTAAATGGGTTGTAGATACTCATGAGAAAAAGGACAAACTGTTTCAAAGTACTTCAAACACCCCTCTCGTCAATATTAGTATTGTTATTTATTAAATCTATGAACCGTTTGACAAACCTATAAAATAGTAGTCAAACAAAGGAATAATGATTATGAAGAAGATGGTGCAATTCAGTCAAGTCGAGGAAAGATATGGAGAAATGGTCATGCTGAAAACACTAAATAGAAAGTAGAAGCTAAAATAAATCATGACTTCATCGCATACACAACTAACACATAATGAAAGGAAAATTTCCATGGACTTCACAAAGAACGTAGGGATGTTGCTGCTGGGTATCTGGCTCATAGTCTCGGGTGTGGTAGCACTTGTCCCGGCTGTGTATTTCAATGGTCTGGGGGCGATTATGGCGATACTAGCCGTACTCGCTGGAATATTCATCTTGCTGCGTAAATAGATCAACGTCGTTGTTTAAATGTGGAAGCTGCCGCACGGATTGCTTTGGTCAACTCCGTGGCCGCACCTGCATATCCAAATATCTCAAGATACATCAAAGTAATTATCTGCCAGTCATTTCTGATCGACTGATCTGCGAAGAGCGCCGTATGCATGAGATGCCGATGATGAATATCGATATGCTGCGCCGGAGTCGAACCATTTAACCGATTCCCTTAGCAGCCATTCTCTTTTTGAATTCTTCTTACTATTTAGTATAATAAAGCATTATGCATAGATATAAAACCATACTTCGCACTAGAAACAAAATCGTTATCAAGATTGGCACGAATCTTCTCGCAGACAAGGAAAAAGGGATCAATCTTGAACGGATGAACGAGATTGCGAAGAATGTTGCTTCCTTGCAGCGACGAGGCAAACAGGTTGTCCTGGTCAGCTCCGGTGCGATTGGTGCCGGTGTTGCCGCATTGAAGATGAAAGGAAGTCCCAAAACGATTCCCGAGAAACAAGCCACGGCAGCTATCGGACAACCGCTGCTCATGGAAGCATATGAGAATGCATTTCGAAAACAGGAATGCACGATTGCGCAAATTCTTTTAACGAAAGACGATTTCACCAACCGGGCAAGGTATCTCAATGCTAAGAACACGTTTTCGGTGCTTCTGGACAAAGGTGTCGTTCCTATTATCAATGAAAACGATACGGTTGCCGTAGAAGAAATCAAACTTGGAGATAATGACAATCTTTCCGCGCTTGTGGCAAATCTTATTGAAGCCGACCTGCTCATTATTCTGAGCGATATCGACGGGCTCTTTTCGGATGATCCAACAAAAAATTATAATGCAGAATTAATTCCGATTGTGGAAAAGATTACACCGCAGCTTGAAAAGCTTGCCAAGAGCAGTAAAACCGAATTGAGTACGGGCGGAATGATTACAAAAATTCAGGCAGCGAAGCGATGTGTCTCAGCGGGCATTGCAATGATTATCGCGAACGGGAAAAATCCAAAAGCACTTGAAGAAATATTCTCCGGAGATTTCAAAGGCACATTGTTTTTACCAGCAGAAAAAAAATTGAACGTCAGGAAGAAGTGGATTGGATTTGTCTCGCACGCCAATGGATATATTGTCGTGGATGATGGAGCAAAGAATGCACTGCTGAAAAGGCAGAAGAGCCTGCTTCCTTCAGGCATCCTTGAAGTGCATGGAGAATTTAAAGCCCATGACACTATTTCTGTTCGCGATATGGAAGGAACAGAAATTGCCAAAGGCGTCACCGGATTTTCCTCGATGGATCTCGGAAAGATCAAAGGGAAGAAAACGAGTGAGCTCGAAAAGATTCTCAATTGTAAATCGTGTGATGAAGTTATTCACCGAGACAATCTTGTGTTGATTGGAGAAGAATAATGTTTGAAGAAAGTGTTATACGGAAAGCAGAATCTGTAAAAGCATCGAGTGGTGTGTTGTACAATTGTACGGCTGCTCAGAAGAACACATTATTGAAGGCACTGAACAAGCGGCTCCTCAGTGAAACACCTGCTATTATTGCCGCAAATAAAATTGATCTTGCGAATGCGGAAAAAGCAGGAATTTCTAAAGTGCTGCTGGATCGTTTGGCCTTGAACGAAAAACGGATTCAGCAAATGATCGATGGGGTAAAGGATGTGATCAAGCTTCCTGATCCTGTCGGAAAAGTTTTCGATAAGATAAGAAGGCCGAACGGTCTTGTTGTGGAAAAAATGCGAGTGCCGCTTGGTGCTATTGGAATTATCTATGAAGCGCGTCCGAATGTCACGATTGATGCTTCGGTACTCTGTTTGAAATCCGGTAATGCGGTATTACTCCGCGGCGGTTCGGAGGCTCTTTATTCAAATAAAGCCTTAGTCGAAATAATAAAATTGGCATTGAAGGATGTGAAGCTTCCCTCCGGATGTGTGGAGTTTATTGATACACCTGATCGTCAAGCGGTTGTCGTCATGTTGAAGCAGGATAAATATTTAGATGTGATTATCCCGCGCGGCAGTCAGCAGTTGATCCGATACATTCAGGAAAATTCCTCTGTGCCTGTGATTGCACACGGAGAAGGCAATTGTCATGTGTTTGTGGACAGTTCTGCAAATCTTAAGAATGCAGGAGATATTGTTTTTAATGCAAAAGTGCAGAGGCCATCTGTCTGCAATGCGGCAGAGAAATTATTAGTGCATGAAAGGATTGCAGCGGAATTCTTGCCCAAAGTTGCTGCGCGATTGCGGCAGGCAGGAGTTGAAATACGGGGTGATGAAACGGCCATATCAATTCTTCCAGAAATCAAACGAGCCGATGAATCGGATTGGTATAAAGAATATCTCGATTTGATCATCGCAGTGAAGGTGGTAAAAAATATCACGGAAGCGATCCACCATATCAATCATTTCGGATCGCATCATTCCGATGCTATTGTGACCGGTACGAAATCAAACGGCGAAAGATTTTTACGCGAAGTTGATTCAGCCGCAGTCTATGTGAACGCCTCTACACGATTTACTGATGGGTATGAGTTCGGACTCGGTGCTGAGATAGGTATCAGTACACAAAAACTTCATGCACGCGGACCGATGGGACTTGTGGAACTCACCAGCACAAAATTTATTGTACACGGAAAAGGGCAGGTGAGGAAATAAAATTTTGTATTGTGTCAGGGAATGTATCCGCCTTAATCTTTAAAGGGTTGAATATGGAGGAAAAATAAATCAAACCACTTTTGCGCTCTATCACAGCTATTGTGCGTCTTCAGTTGTATGCTCACACCGCCGGCAGGTGACGTTACAAAAAAGGAACGAAAATCTCACTTGCAGCGTTAAGTGGTTGCCATGTGATCGTTGACCATATATTAAGGAGCAAGCTAATGAAAGAACTAAAAGTTAAAAAGACGATTACCTTAGACGCAAGTGTTGCGAAGGTATGGGAAGCATTGACGACACCAGAAATGATAAAGAGGTACACGCTTGGGACTGAGGTTGTGTCGAATTGGAAAGTGGGAAGCCCGATCCTCTGGATAAAAACTTTGGAGGAAGAGGAAGTAATATCAGAGAAAGGTTCTATTGAAAGAATAGAAGTCGGAAAACTTTTACAATTTACATCATTTGATCTGAATACAAAATATTCCGATGTGCCCTCGAATTATATTCAGGCAACATACGAATTAACTCCAAAGCTTGGGAAAACAGTATTGTCGGTAACGCAGGGAGATTATTCTCGCGTGGAAGACGGAATAAAGAGATTTACCGATGCTGACGGCGGCTTGAATCAAACACTGAATGCATTAAAAACACTCGTTGAAAAGAAATTGTAATCATAGATACATGAATAAATAATGTAGAAGCAAGCACAGAATGTTACTGCACCATCCCGAATCTCTTATTCTTTATGGTCATCTTCAAAAAATAACTTAGGCGTTGGTTAAATATTTCGGGACGGTGTCTCGCTGCGTCAATCCAGCCATAGCAGAGCGCTTCTTCACTGCATGGTTGTATGGTATCCGAGGTTTACCGCTATGCTTTTTATAATAGACAAGCCATATGTCCGCAGCCGAGCGATGGTTCTTTGCCAGCCACGCTCGCCAATCTTTTCTGGTCGACACGTATAAGGTTTTGCCGACTTCTATCAAATCAAGATTTCTTGTTCATGTATAGAAACGAGCAATCGCACAATGACTGTACGATATTTTAATTGTTTATAGAGTTGTCGATAGAAGAAACAAACAGTAACTATTCCCGATTTATTCAGGCGGTCGATATGAATTATTCTCCTCTAATCGGTCAAGAATATGATACATGTTTTGATGGATCTCATCGAAACAATGATTCACGTTCAGCATAGATTCTGCTGATTGAATGAACGGTACCTTTTGCAATTCATTCCCGCAGTTTTGTACAAGTAGCTCAATGTTATTCCGCTCAATTTCAAGATGAAACTGCAAGCCAAGGACATGACTGTCGAAGGAAAACGCTTGGTGCTTGCAAGCTTCACTCTCCGCTAACCAACGCGCTCCTTCTGGAAGATCAAACGTATCTCCATGCCAATGAAATGCAGTGAATTGTTGAGGAATATTTTTGAAGAGACTCGACGACTTACCATCTGGAGTAACTCTCACCGGAAACCAGCCGATTTCTTTTTGAGCATTGGGATATACCTTAGCGCCAAGTGTGGATGCTATAAGCTGAGCACCAAGGCAGATGCCGAGCACCTTTTTATTCTTCCGGATCGCCTCTGAGATGAATTCCTTTTCTTTGACGAGCCATGGAAACTTGTTTTCATCGTACACTCCCATCGGACCACCCAAAATAATCAGCCAATCGATGTCTTCAATCTTTGGGAGTGTACAATTGCGAAAGAATTGAGTAACACTCAATGAATGCCAGTGAGATTCAGTCCACTGCCGGATAGTGCCCAAGTCTTCAAAAGGGACATGTTGGAAGTAATGGATGTTCAAAGCACGTCTACTTTTGTGTTTTTTCTTTTCCTGTTTTATGATCCCTTCTGTCCTGAGGACATCTCCCTCTCGACGAGGGGGAAAAAAAGAGGGGGGTCGAATCCAAAGTATAAAGTTAGATTCTTCGGGACGTCGAATCAATGTTTTACTGATTACTGACACCTGAAAACTACTTTCCTTACTTATTCTCCGGATACAATACAATCTTTACATAATTCTTCATATTAAAATATTTCTTTACAGCTTCCTGAATTGCCGTGGCTGTCAGATGGTCTACAAGCTTTGGATAATTCAATATCATTTCTGGATCTTCATTGTTGGTGTAGTATGCCTGTAGATTCCCGAGCCAGAAGCCGTTCCGCTTAAGGTTCACTTCATACGCACGTCGTTGGATCTCACTGACTTTTTCGATATAGAGGGAATCCAGTTGCTTGATCTTCAAACTGTCAAGCTGCATCAGCGCTTCCTTCACAAGCTCATCCACACGATCGGGATTACAGCCCCACGATATCGTTATACTGTATTCCTGCCGAGGGAACAGTGAAGGAGAACCGGAAACTCTGACGCCATACGTTCCACCTTTATCTTCACGAAGCACTTCTCGCAATTTAATATCAATCGCATCAAGCATTGAGTTGAAGGTATACCGGTTCTGTTGCGACCACTCAAAAGGACCTGTGAAGGTAATGTTCACCGTGCTTTTCGGCTCGATGCCTTTCTTCACTTGTTTGTTGATCACACCTTTCGGGTGCTCCAAGCCGATATCTTTCCATGTTTCATTCCGTTTCAGTGAAGGGAGGATTGCAAGGTACTGCTCTACGAGCGGTTTAATCGTATCGATCTTGAAGTTACCGACAAAAAGGAAAGTGAAATCGCTAAAATCGGCAAACCGGTCTTTGTACACAGAGAGTGCTTTGTCGAGATGGATCTCATCCATCATTGGAATGGATACAGGTCGGGATCGGAAATGATAATTGGCGAGCGTCACCTGAAGTGTATCGTTATATGCTGCTTCCGGACTCACGCTGCGGTTTTGCAACATTGCCTTATAGCGTGTTATAAGAGATGCAAAAGCCGTTGTGTCTTTCCGCGGGGAAGTACTGTAGAGATATGCAAGCTGGAACAACGTCTCGAGATCTTGCGGTGATGCGCTGCCGCCAAATCCTTCGGCAAGCTGGCTGATCGATGGACTAAGATTCACGATTTTCCCACTCAATTCTTTTTGCAGGGAGATGGCATCAAACTCACCGATACCTGATTGACCGATGATGGCAGTGGCAAATGCAGCAGAAATATAATCTGAATCGGCAACAAGCGATGTGCCCCCGTTGCTGAATGCTGAAAATAAAATCTCGTCGTTCTTAAAATCTGTCGGTTTGAGCACAACTCTGGCTCCATTGGAGAGAATCCATTCTGTCACTCCAAGGGAAGCGATCTTCTTTTCATCGACGACCTTTCCCGGTGAAGGAAGCTGGGACACCAGCGGTTTCGAACTGACCTTGTCTATATACGGATCGAATTTCTCCGTTGTTATTTTATTGATGAGTGCCAGTACTTCTTCTTCTGTCGGCACCTTGACGCTTTCCTTTTGCGGTACAGAAATGGTGATGACACGGTTGCCATGAGTCATCCGTTCTTTGGCAAGTTTGTTGACTTCTGCGAGCGTAATCTCAGGGAGGAATTGTTTGAACAATTTGAGTTCGACTTCAATGCCGGGGATGGTCTCTCTTTCCAGGAAGTTTCTGAGATATTCATCGATGAATTGTCGTGATTCAGTTTTGTCACGTTCTTTATAATATTTTTCCATTCTGCGTAGGTTTTCATTTTTTTGCCTCTCGAGTTCAGTCGCAGTAAACCCATGTTGCTTCACGCGAAATGCTTCCGTCAGGACTGCTTCAAGCCCTCCGAGAATAGAATTTTCTTTGACACTTGCACCAAGTTCGTATGCTTGCTTCTCCCCGACAAAACGTCCGTCGCTGCTGTAAGCGTAAATGAATGGCGGATTCGATCTTTGAAGTAGTTCGCTGAGGCGATCATTGAGCATAGCATCATAGAGACCGCCGATGATCAGATCTCTATACTCTGCAGCTGTGTGTATATCATGAATATCGCGCTTGAACAGGATCTCCACAGAAGTTCTGGTTAGTTCAGGATCGGTGACAATGGAGACGAGTGTCTCCTTGTGATCTGGTACGGGATATTTATTACGTTCTCGTTCTTTCTGTGGATTCTTGAGGTCGGAGAAATGTTCCTTGATGAGCGTTTCAATCTCTTTTTTATCGAAGTCGCCTACTGCAAACACTGCCATAAGGTCTGGTCGGTACCAATCGCGATAGAATTTGCGGAGGGCATCATGCGGGCAAGATTCTAAAATTTCTTTTTTCCCTATAGGGATACGGTCGGCATAATGAGATTTATACAGCTCAATCGGAATATGCTTCATGGCAACGCGATTATCTGCGCCTCTTCGCAGACGCCATTCTTCAATTACCACTCCGCGTTCCTTGTCGATTTCTTTATCGTCGAAGGAAAGATCATGTGCCCACTCCTCCAATATCTGAAATCCTGTTTTCATCACTTCCGGTGAGTCGGTCGGCACCTGGAGCATATAAACTGTTTCGTCGAAACTGGTATAGGCGTTTAAGTCGGCACCGAAACGCACTCCGGATTTCTCAAGAAAGTTGATAATATCTTGTTTTGGGAAGTCCTTTGTTCCGTTGAACGCCATATGTTCAACGAAATGTGCCAATCCCTGTTGGTCGTCGTCTTCGAGAATCGAACCGGCTTTAACAGCAATTCTTAGCTCAGCACGTTTCTCCGGCATCTTGTTTTCCCGGATGTAATATGTTAATCCATTATCAAGTTTGCCGATAAGAATTTTTGGATCGGGCGTAAGAATTTGATCCGGCTTGAACGTCTCTTGTGCTTGAATGATAGGAATGAATCCTAAGAGCAAGAAACCGAATAACAGTATGAATATGGGAAAATTTTTCATGGTGATTCCTTTTTATGAAACGATACCTGTATTTTCAATCTACAATAAACAACGTTGCGCCTGTTTTTGTGTGGGAGCTATGCGGATAATTTTCATCTTCTACCTGATAGGACATTCCCTTGCGCAATTGGATCGTTCTGCCATCTTTCAGTTCTGTCGTCATTTCACCTTCAAGACAGAAAAGGATGTGTCCTTTTGCGCACCAATGATCGGCTTTGTAATGAGGAGAATATTCCACCACACGCACGCGGATATCACCGCACTGACGAACTTTCCAATCAGCATAACCGGATTCCCCATTGTGGCGTTCACTTTTCATTGTCGACCAATCAGTTGTTTCAAACGGAATTTTTTTAATAATCATGATACTATCCTTCTCGCGTTTTTGGGTATGAAGGGGGTGTGGTTACCTCGCCCATACAGGCTATTGAACGATAAAACATCTCATGGAAATTGATGCATTCTGTATGCTCTCATGAAAAAAATCTATCTGCTCTCCTTCTTCCTGAAGCGCTGCGCTATACAGCATCGGTAAGTAATGGTCATTTGTTGGCACAGCAATCTTTCCGACCGGACTCAATTTTTTGTAGTGTAGCAAGCGGTCTATATCTTTTTGAAGAAGCGCATCTTTGATATATTTGTCAAACTCCAGAGCCCATGGATATGGTTTGGCCTCTACTTTATACTCCATACGGTGAAGATTGTGAACGATGTTCCCGCTGCCAATGATGAGGACATTCTGTTTGCGGAGAAAAGAGAGCTTCTGAGCGAGTGTGTAATGCTCCTGTTCGTTCATTGTAACATCAAGACTCATTTCTAATACAGGGATGTCTGCTTTGGGATACATATAGATAAGTACAGCCCACGAAGCATGATCGATTCCCCACTCAGCATCGACTTGAATGTTTTTGAACCCGAGTTCATGAACTATAGACTTGGCAATCGCAGGTGCTCCAGGTGGACGATATTGCACTTTGTACAACTCGTCAGGGAAGCCGTAGAAATCATAGATTTGCTCCGGCTTGTCCGCACTGCAAACAAATGTCCCTTGTGTCAGCCAATGTGCTGACACAACGAGAATTGCTTCAGGTTTGGGAAGAGAAGCACCTAACGTTTGAAGTGACCGAGTATAAGTATTATGGTACACAATGTTCATTGGTGATCCGTGACCAATGAACAGAACAGGCATTTTGGAATTGGACATTATTCTCTATTTGTTCGTTCAATCTTCTTGGAGACATTCCTCGGACGTGTCCCGGAGTGTTCGCTGACCTCTGTGTATCTTATCATCTTATTTTCTTGATATCTTCTTTCATTCTTCTTAAATCAGTTATCCAATCTTCAATGTCTTGTTCATGTTCTAATTCTTCATTTAAGATGGTTGTTGCCATCTGATGTGTCGTATGATCTTTTCCGTTCGTAAAATCCGCTAACTCTTTATATCTCTTAATTGCGCATCGCTCACCTTTGAGATTTTGATTCAGCACCACTTCAACATAGGGGTCTGTAGGCGCGTCATACTCACAGTGACTAAACTTAAACCAATCTGCCGGATGCACGACGGGTGTGCCTCCTAACTGAATGATTCGTCCAACAACGAGGACAGCATGGTTTAATTCCTGATTTGCATGAAGCAGTAATTCTGGCTCAATCTCACTTCGCATCGGACCTTCCATTAACCTTGCGCCAATCCAATATTGGTAATATGCAAGCCATTCTTCACTTAATGCCCCGTTGAGCATGGCGATCAATTTTTGAACATCGACACCTGCGATTTCAATTCCATGAGCTCCCATAGTGTTTTCTCCTTCGTTTAATATATCGCTCGTAAGCTTTGTGAATATTTTTTAAGGTTGTATATCCATAGACGAGTTGTTTGCAGTTCTCGTTCCCATATAACTTATATGATAAAAGAGGTGCAAGCAAGATGTGCTAAAATCTTTTGTTATTGTGGTTCGTTCTTTTCAAGATACTCGGAAATTACTTCGCGTTGTTTGTCTGTCATATATAGAGCTGTTTGCTTGAGAAGTTTGATAAAGGCGGCAACCTCTTCTTTTGATCCAGGGTATCCGATGTTCTGATTATTCGGCATTACATTGGAGTTGGCGATCATTTTCCCTTTCTTATTGAGAAAGACAATAAACGGAAGGCCGGATTGTGTTCCTCCAAAGTTTGCCAATATCTCTTTACCTCCGGGATTCTCGTGCGCTTGTATTTTATCTCCACGTTCCTGCACATCCAACCGTGCGATAATATAATTTTTATCGATGATTGGTTTGATTTCAGGACTTTCTAATGCTGTCTCTAACCGTTGGCACCATCCGCACCATGTGGCATGAAACATGAGGAATATATTTTTCTTCGATGACTGGGCTTCGGCTATAGCTGTTTCCAAAATATATTGTGTTGAATCCGGTTTGCCAGTCTGACCAAGAATGGGAACAGTGAAAAGAAGTAAGAATACGGTGAAGAGAGGGATGATTTTTCGCATTATAGAGAATCCTTTCATGCACGTATCAAGCGTCCTTTTCGTTACAGTGGTACGTGCTTGCCCATAGCTCGATGGAGTCTGAGCCCAATGATAGTCGTCTCAGACTCCAAGGTTGAAGGATCACTTCGTATCCAGAATCAGAGGTAAGCCATCTTTACCTGCACCGATGACAATGACTTTTGTGTTCTGGGAGTTGGCAAGTTTCTCCGTTGCTTCAATTCCTTTCCATCGCAATAATTGGTCGCTGATATTGTGTGCCACGATGTTCTGGAAGTCTGATATACCCTGTGCTTCAATTCGTTTACGGTCGGCTTCCTGTTTTTCCTTCGTGAGTACGAATTGCATTTGCTGACTCTGCTGCTCTGCCTGCAGTTTTGCTTCGATGGATGCCTGTAAGCCGGGGGGAAGTCCGATACGGCGCAACGGTGTTGATTCAATATTGATGCCTCTCGGTTCGACGAGTTTTTCTAAATCACTCATGAGAATCTGTGCAAGCATTTCGCGTTCGGAGGTATAAAGCGCTTTGGCTTCGTACCCTGCAGTGACTCCGCGAGCGACAGAGCGGAATTGCGGTTCGAGGATAATCTCGACATAATTTTCTCCCACCGTTTTATAGACTTCCGCTGCTTTGTCTGGAATGAGATGATACAGTGCGCTGATCTCAAGCTGCACGGTCATTCCTTCCTTCGAAGGAACGTCCATCACTTCTTTGATTTCCTCTGTTTTCACGGAGAACTTGACAATGCGGGCAAGCGGATTGACGAAGTTGATGCCAGCTTTCAATGTATTGTCGGAGACTGTGCCGAAGAAATCCACAACTCCAACATTACCCGCTGGTACGACGGTAAATAGCTGCGATAGCGCGATCAGTGTAAACGCTAAAGCTGTTAGTCCGGCAGCAGATGCCGTAGTTTTAAACATCATATTTTTTTCATCACGCACTTTTTTTCGTGCGTTAAACCATACAAAAATAGCTCCGACAACGATAACGATACTGAGAAGAAATAACATACGACCTCCATTTATTAATTGATAAAGAAAGACACCTATTTATGTACACAATGAATTAACGGTTCTTGAAAAACATTCCGATTGTTAGACTTTGGAGCAATTTCTATCTATCAATATGAAATTTCTTTGATCTCGGGAGGAAAATATTCTACACTTTATTGCAAGGGGACTTTGACTAATGATATATCATCAATCCACAGAATCCCTTGACCGTTTATAACATCGTTCAGCTTTATCAATTCCGGTTTCTGACCTTTCTTTAACAAGAAAGGTGTTTCGATTGTTGTCCAATCAACAGTTCCGGATAAAGGACTATTCAATGACCGGGAGAAAAACTCTCCTAATCCCGGGAAAGAACACCACATTTCAAGATATACTTTTCCCTGAACGTCTTTTGTTTTAAGTTTGGCTTTGTAGATCAAACGAGCTTCATCAATAGAAATATCCCGTACTTCAAATAATCGAACGGTAACCGATTCAGATGCATCAATTCTCAGTGAACCTTGCCCGTCGCTGGATATGGTTTTATCAAAAGATACACCGGTTTGAGATGTTGTCTGTATCCTTATGTAAAATCAAATTTACCATCTTTCATCATGCTGATGATTCTGTATCTTTTTGGGTACCCTTGGACTGCATGAATTCTGTGAGTTTTACTATTAATCTCGTTTGCCGAGAGTGAAATCCCTCTGTCGTTAAGGATATCTGTAATGGCATCAATTTTACATTCGAGATATACTATTAGCTGAAGCAATCCTTCGAATTCAGGAGTTAACTTTGGCATGATTTCATCCCCATGGATATTGAATGAACATGTGATTATTTTATCTGATGGAAGAGAGTTCTTGTAAAACCGTCTTTCGACACGGAGTCAAAAAAACCATCTGTTTGTGTGCATGATCGATTCATCATTCGGTAGCAACATACCGCTTTTTGGCTTTTAGAGCAAATGTTTATCACATGAGAGTGAATACCTTTTCCTTCTTTACGTCATGATTAACCGACTATTCTGAAAGATTCTCTAAGCATATGTGCGATTTTAGAAATACCGTACGTTCCCTTTCCCTGCTGCAAGGAGGGGTAATAATAATTCTTAAAATTGTCATTCTCGGATGTTGTGTACATTGAACGGATTGCGGCTAAGTCCCGAAATAATTCTTTTCGGGGGGAAAACGAGTAGTCAATGGGAAACAGAACTATACACGTCTGTTTGTAATCACCAATCCTCGATGTTGATTAATTAGCTATTGGAATATGGCCTAAAACATAGCTTAAAACAAAAGTGATTTTTCCAGTGAAATTGTTGCATGACAATGTGAATCGTTTCGGAATTCCTTTGCCTGCCTGAGCAATGACAATTGTTTGGTTCGTAGTTACAGAATCATTCAATACGATAGAATTTGTCGAATCACGAATGTACAATGATGCATTGCCGGAGAAATAGCTGCCTACCACAAGAGTGCCCGCAAGCGAGTCTGTAGAAAATGCAAGATCATAGGCAGTGCTAGCAGTGTACGCATTGGCATCAATCGCATACGTGAACGCGTTTGTCGTACTGACGACTACCGGTGTATTTTGGGGTGTAGATGATTGTATTGATACAGTAGAGTTTTCCTTGCACCCAACAAGTATAACAATTGCAAGCAATATTGAAATGTAAAAACTATAGTGTGAAATTCTATTCAATGAGTTCATAAGTCTCCTTTATTAAAAGCTGCCCGCTAACTGTACCGACCCCGACAAGTCCGGGTGTAGCTCTCGATAAATTTCAATTTTTGTACTTAACAGCCGGAAGCCTGTGATTGTAACACGCAAAGCGTGTTTCCTCTTTTCTAGTTTCAAGTAGATAGCTTCCAAAATATACAAAACCGTTACGCGCCATGCTTAACGTACTAACGCTCATTCCGTCAGATAGCTTGTTGAGCGCTTTATGCGAAATCCCGCTGTATTTTAGTCCGTTTCAATATTCATATCGAAACGCGATCGCGACGAAGTCGGACGGGGAGCGCCTGGTTAGGCACAAGTTGTTTCCTTTTTTGCAATTTCAATCGATTGAGAGCATTCCTTTAGTCGGTTACACAATGCGCAATAGTCATTTTTGTATCTTGCTTGGTTTGCCGGTATTCAACAATGCTATTGCTAAATCAAGAACGCTCTCATGTCCACTGGCAATGTCTTCTTTGGTAATTGTTTGATGAATGTCTGCAGGAATTCCTATCCCTTCCCAACAAAAGTCAGAGGCATCTTTGATAAGATTATATGGACATCTAAACGTCCATCCATTTGGAAGCGTATCCTGATAAACATCTGCAAAAACACCTGATGTCGCATCTCCAATAATAGTGACTTGAGGTAGCCCTCGCATTGCTAGTGTAAAAACCTCGGCTTCACTGATAGAGAAGCGATTGATAAGAAGAATTACTGGTTTTGTGTATTGAATGGCTCCTTTAGGTTCCACATACCATTTTTGAGGTGCGGCAAAAGCATTATGTGCATTACCATTCTTATAGCGTTTCAACATATACAACCGTTTCTTATCAGCGAAACGATCTGCGATTGCTTTCCCTACATCATCCTCTCCGCCATAGTTTTCACGAACATCAATAACAATTCCCTTTGTATCCTTAAACTCATGAATAATCCCATCGATAACTCTAGCACTTAGCTCGGCATCATCGAAATACTGAATATAAAAATATCCAATGGAATCTGTGAGCCACCCAGAAAACATGCCGGCAGGAAGATCTTTGTATCTGTGAAGATATTTGTTTTTAACTAAAGGGAAGAAATTATCCATCTCTGGCATAGTACCTAAGATACCTGATCGGTAAGAGCGATTGGGAGAGTTTAATCTGACATGATTGTCATTCAAATGACTAAGTAAGTTAGCCATTATTTCAAAAAGTCCACTATCTGATGTTTGAGAAGATACTTTTGGTCTGTAAATCCTATATAATGCATCCCAGTCAATTCTTTTGGGGACAAATAAAGCATACTTTTTATCAAATGTATTCCACAGATATTCAAAGTTTTTTTCTTGGTTACTGATTTCTTGTGCTAATGTTGTACTAAAAACAGAAGCAATTATCAACAAACAAATTCTAGTTGTTTTCAAATTGTCCTCTTATTTCCACTTTTATAGTTTATTCTGAAAAGTTTATTATTAAACATCTGAACCTTTACTCGCCATGCGTAACGTCCGCACGCTCATTCCGTCAGCTTGAGCGACTGGATATTACCAAAAAGGAACC
>PLMS01000115.1 GCA_003142575.1 Ignavibacteriota bacterium | reverse complement strand
ACTGATTCTTCGCCTGTCACATAGAGAGATGGAACATCCATCTTTTCGAGAATTTGAATCACAAATGTTGATTTACCGACACCTGGCGGACCTACCAATAGAACAGAGCTCCCGGGAACAAATCCTCCTCCCAACACTTTATCAACTTCCTTCACCCTTGTTTTTAATCTTTTCACAGATGATGAACGAATCTTCGGTAAAGAAATAGGTCTTTCATCAGTTTCGGTTAATCGCTGGGACTGACTTGAGAGGGAATTCCATCTACCGCAATCGGGACACGAAAGATGAAATGTGCTATGCACATGATGGCAATGTTTACATTCGTATGGCATCAGTTCAATCGCTTTACAATAAATGTAACCTGTGTCTTGTTGTTACGGAGTATCTGACGAATATCAATCAAGATTCCGTGCGTGCTGGAACGAACTTCTGATTGCAGCTCTGCTACTTTCGCTCGTGCCTTCAATTGAACATTAGCCAAACGAAGTTTGTGTATTTCCAATCGAGATTTAAAAGCTTCCGTTGATCTTGAAGAAACAAGCTGGGATAGCAGAAGTTTATCTTTCTGCAACTTCAACTTTGCGACTTCGAGATTGTTTGAAGAAACATATCCACTTGATGACAGTTGTGAGTTCTGTCGATAGCTCATTGAGTCTATTCTGAAAGATTCTTCTGCATTTGCAATCTTTTGATCTGTGGCGTTAATTGAAGCATCGGTTTGTTGTTGGATGGAGAGAATCTTCTCTTCGTTGAGATTTACCTGATCCAAGAAGAATTGAGCAGAATTCTTCTGAGCAATGATTTCCTTCTCCTTCAAAGTGTCTCCCTTTTGTTTTAAGAATGTAATTGTCTCTTTTGGATCTAATGAGATGGAAAGCTGTGCAAAGTTTTCCATCTTTGGATAAATTGGCATTGAGGACGCTGTCGTTGCAACGGTATCTCGTTTTGTGATGGTTTTTATTGTGAGAATGCCTCTAGAGATGAATATAGATTCGAGGTTGTAAGTGAGTATATCTTCTACAGTTGCATAATTAAGCTTGATGGTGTTACTACTACCAGTCACTGGAGAAAATAGCTTAATGTTTTCTGGAACTGCCACCTTGTCCGTTGCCAACAAATCGCCAAAGAAATAGTTTTCAGATGTTGTGTCGATAATTGAAAACATTTGAATGAGAATTTGATTGCTTACATCGATATTGCGGATTGAAGCAAAAGCGGGATTTCCTTTTTGACAAAGAATCTTTTCAGCGACATAGTCTGCTTGGAAGTTCTTGCCGAGTGTATGTAGTCGTGAATCTTGTCCTTTAAAGATAAGCGTCTGAGGATTAAGCGCTCCCACGATTTCAAATGTGCCAGTCAATGGCCGCTTTGTGAACATATCGTACGCCTGAACATCAGCAAAAACGAGGTAGTCCTTGGAATATTCATTGTAATCACGAACAGCTGCTTCGATGTTTTGCTGGGTCGAACGGATAAAGCGTTCATAGCCCTGAGATGCAATGAAAAGTGTAGGAATGCAGCCAATTAAGAAGAAAACAGAAAGCATCAGATCCATTTTACTACCCGTTTGCATCCGGTACGAATGCGGGTGATTCATCTCCATCGGAAAGACACATTTAACTTTAGAAAATGGATAGAATAATTTCACGCCGTTGACGGTAGCTGTATCAAGAAGTGGATGTGAAGCGTAGCCAATGACTGAACAAATGTAGATATCTTGCTTCAAGATGAATATCGGAATTCCTGCTATGGCAATTATGACAATCATTATCATAGAGTGCGTCAAAGTGCGGTGACCGAATCTGCGCTCTAAGGGTTTGGAGATGAATGGGAATGTCCTGCCTATAATACTTGCGGCTGTGTCGATATCCGGCAAGACTGCTGCGAATGCAATGATAATTGCATTAGTAGCGTTCAACACAACGCCCGTTGTGGTAAGCAGAAGAAGATAAATGAATTCTGCAAATGTGATATGAGTTGAGGCGATCACTCTCTGTCCTCCGGAATACGATATGGAAGATTCAGTAATCGGAAAACATGTTCTTCGCTTTCGATAGGAATGATTGATCCTCCTGGCGAGAGCAACCCAGTTCCATCTGCTTTAAGCTGCATATGCAGTTCAATTGCTCTACGAGCAAGCATGATGTTGTGGTTTTTACTTCCGGTTTTTATCAGCATGAGTGTCCACCATGTTTGCGGACTCGCTATGAAAATGTCAATTGGTACATCTTCTCCATCATCACCACAAAGATGGCGGCCAGGAATAGATTTAATGAATCGTTTTGACTTTGGACCGTTTGTCTCAATTGAAAGCGTTCCTTTGAAACAGAATTGAGATAATCGCCTTTCAAGAAGATTGGTTTGAACCGGTTCTCCAAAGAGAGTTTCATCCTCTTCCTGAATGAACCTGGGAATGGCTATAATATCGATGTCGTTTACTGCATATTTTTGTCTTCGAAGTGAACCGACTATTTCGATCTGCTCGCAGGTGTCTTTGATGTCGTTGACGAATGTTTCTGCGATGTCTCGCGCAAATGAGTCCGGGAACATAGGATTTCCTTTCGTTGATTAGTGATTTAGTTCGTAGTTCTTGGTTATATGATCACGGCGGGTGACTCGTTGTTGTACGTTTTCGCAATATCGATCCGACATTCGATTCTTCATCTGCTGTCAAAAGTTGAACCCAGGGAGTTGTACCGTCTCCATTTCCGTGCAGGCATGTCCACAACCAACCGAAAGGATTGGCTATACGGGTTTTCTCACTTGCCTTCAGCATAAGCTGCAAGGCGCGTATAACAAGTTCCGGGTAATGAATCTTTTCGTGTAGAATCTTGTAGGCATCATAGCACATAGAGATTTTGCGCTCTTGTGTTCCACTAAGAAAAATTTTTCGAAGTTCATCGTCTGCGGGATTCCAATTGAATTTGCTCCGATGTTCCGCATTCCATTTCACGATTTTCGAGCGGAATGTCCGGCAATACTCCTGAAAACCTGTTTCATCGAGTTCGACGAGGTACGGTTCGCTTTTGAGTTGTTCATAAGTGATTTCGTTTTTCTTTGAATAAGATTTATCTCCTGCATGCATGTCTGTTTCTATTTCTTTCTTTGTTTCTGCTTCTGCTTTTGCTTCTGTTTCTATATGAACATTTTCTGACAAACTTCGTAGAGTGTTTGGAGTTTCTTCGGATTGTGTCCGAACATTATCCGTAGACGGTTCGGAGTCTGTCCGAACTTTGTCCGTTCTCCTTTGAATTCGTCGGGTGTAGTCATCTGCACGCTGTTCGAAGGACTGGCTGTATAAAACATTGAATTCCAACCATTTTTGCAGATCAAAGAGTCCTATTTCTGCGGCCGTCTTGATCGTTTGCATCACTCGTTTAGGGGATGTGAAAAGATTTCTTGAAAGAATTTTCACAGGTAGAACAGGGATGCGAGTTGGGTTAGGAGAAAGCTCAGACGAAACTTCCTGAGACTTTTTGGAACTTTGCAGAAATTCTGAATATTTCTGATCGATTCCCTCATCAACTCCGATTACTTTCAGATGAAAAGTATCCGAATGCTGGCCGATTTCTTCCAGGAGTCCCCAATAGATGCCAATCCCTTCGGCGCCATGCTTGGAACCAAGAATTTGGAGCTTCGAATCATATCGTGCTGCACATTCGTGGTGAAACCATTTCATCAATTACCTCTTTAACTCATAATAGAACTGCTCGAACCGGTCGAGTATTTTTGCACGTTCAAGCAAATCATATTGCTTGTTGTAAGCGTCTGCAACAAGAATCACAACCGCATTGCGTACGCGCGAACGTTTGAGCAAAGTAACGTTCTTGATGACACTTTCGATGACATCGAGAATGACAATGGCGTTTTGTTCTGTCAATGCTGAAAGACTGAAATCAGGATGTAGTAAGCGGGTTTGACTCTCTGCTTGTGCAATGATAGTCTCGCCTTTTTCACCTAAACATTCATACACAACCCTGCGGAACGAACGAAAGATGCGTTCGAATAGAGTAATGATTTCAGATTGTGACTCCCTCTTCTCTTCAGTCTTTTTCTCCTTTGGTTCTTCCGTCTGTTTCTTTATGGTCCTACGTGAATGACGTTTAAACGGAAGATGTTCTTGATTTTTTGTGTTTGCCTCAACATCAATTCGATTTTGATCCGAGGTTTTGATTACCATCTCAGGAAATTCTAATTCAAGCGTACTGGTTGTTTCTTGTTTTTGTTCGGGAGTGTTTAATATCTGCTTGATAAGATCTGTGATCTGATTCGCTTCATTAAGCATTTCCGATTGATGATTTGGTGCATCACCATTTGTGTCCTTTTTGAGGATAAGTGTTTCTTGTCGTTTTGATGTGCTTGATACTTGAAGTGGAAATTCATTCGCGCTCGCATCATACCGCTCTTGAATAAGCTCGTTGTTCTTATCTATATCATAGAGTAGAAGCCGTCCTTTCATCGAAGATGGGACGTAACTGATCAACTCCTGAGAAGAACGGATTTCCTGTAAAACGATCTTGGGAATGGTTTGTGAGAAATCGTTGCACTCAATGATACCGTGTCGACAGACAGTGTTGGCGAGAAGCTTTTGAACGCTTTTCTTGGTTAGTGATTCAAGCTGAATTTTCAAACAAGGTTCATAATAGAATGTCGAGCGGAACTGTTCCATTGAACCCTGCGAGGCTTTGTAGAGATGGATACGTGTTCCATCGTCACTGGAGCGTTGCTTGAATGTCGATATGACCTTTTCGACCTGAAGGCGAAAACGGAGGTCTTGATTCATTCGTGCACAATCGAATATTCTTGAACCTCTCAAAAAGAGAAGATCAAAGAACTTCTCTTTCACGAGCGGGTTTGGTATCTCGTAGGCAATTACCATGAGATTGATCGAATCGGTGGTTTGCGATTGCGCAAGCAAGAGTGGGTCAAGATGCTTCCCCGAGACACCGGCAATGATTTCCGTAGCGCCATTGATCATCGTTCCTTCCCTGCGTTATGGAATGACATACGCTTTTTTAAGGATGGAACTCCGAGATGTTTTTATTCTGACAAAATAGACACCAGCAGGAAGATTGAAAATATCAATACTTATTCGATGCGATCCAGCCTCGTGGAAAGATTTCTCAACTATGAAATTGCCAAGCAGATTAAAGACTGCTACTCGAGCAGTATCACCGGCTTGAATTGTGAACTGAATGACAGTTGAAGTTTTTTGGACGGGAGTATCCTTTGCAGTTACGTAGATACAGGAGGCTAAGAAGAATGGCAGAAATAGAAAACACACATTATTTTTCATAGTCCTGGTCTTTCCTGTAATTTGAGAAGTAGTTGAGCTTGTTTGTGTTTTAAGTCGTTGATGTTCGATTGAAGGGATAGCATCTCAAGCTTGGTTCGTATTAAGGCATCGTATTCGATTTTCCCCTGTTCAAAGCGTAATTCATTGAAATGGATTAAGTCCTGAATCATCGACAATTGTTTTTCAAGGGATTGAAGCTTATCGCCGATGTCCAGTAATTCTAATCGAAGGGCTATCTGAGTAGCTTCCTGTAAATATTTCATGTGTTGATACTCCGTTGTAAGTCTGGTCAGTTGTAGTAATGCTTCTGAATGTTTTGAAGAGAACAATAATTCACTCAACGATAAGCTCAGAGAAAGCCGGTAGGCATCTTTCGGTATGATATAAGCTGCTGAGGAAGATGGATCAATGAATAAGAGATTGCCAATACCATAGCTTGCAGAGATGCTAATCTGTGGTATTAATCGATGAAAGAAATTTGTTTGGGAAACTTGATCTTCCCCTTTTTGAATATCGATTTCGAGTTTAAGCAATTCGAGGCTGTCTAATATTTTATAAATGGGAACCGTCCCCGCCTCGGGGGGAAAGACGGGAACGGGTTGCCCATACAAAGCAATCCACGTGAGCGACGACAACAGGATCACGCTCGTTACGATGGAACCTATTTTGTGGATGTTCTGATTCATTTTGGATTTCTCCTAATGACCATCATGAATGATGGTCCTACTATCTCGATGTTATTTCGCGGAGAATCGAACCATCTGATCTACCGAGAGTTCGCGTTTGTCTCCAGCTGGAGTCGGTATATTCGGTGCGACTGACAAGGCTGCCATCTGAACGGCCGTAAGTCTTTCGACGTTGTGAAAGAATCCCATTGCCATCCCGGACTTCTGTAACGACCATACTGTCCAGGGCGAATCGAGATGACACTTTAATAGATCCATCTTGAGGATTGATCGTCCGGGTTACAACTGGCAAGCGGAACGTATAGGTTTCCAGCGTTCCATTGCGGAGAACGTGGGTAACAATCGTGTCGCTGCTCAGTCCGAATACTTCTGTGATGTTGCTAAGCTGCGGATTGTCGTTGAGATAATCTTCGTGTGAGATATATCTCTTTGTGTCGGTGACGACATGACCATTTCCTTTTCCATAGGATTTCCTGATTGTAATCAACGGGATGCCTTTGGGATGAGTGTATCGCTCAGTAATGGTAGCACCGTATCCATCCTCCGTAAGCGCACCGTAGATTATGACCGTGTCGATATTTGTCTTTGCGAGTACGGTGTTTTGATTCCTCGAGGGAATGATTGAGAGGCTTTTTGCATTCGCACCACTACCTGACCAATCTGCAATAGCGTCGAGTTCGTCCAATGCAGAGATGAGATAATCCTCTCCGGTTGCTTCGAATTGCAATTGAGGAATGTCGGTGGACTGGGTGCTTTCAGTGACCTGTTTACTTCTCTCACACGAGATGAGAATAACGATAGCAACAAGCGCAACGATAGCCGTTGTGATGATACTTCTTTTGGTAATCATAGATACCTCTTTGAATTGTGAATGATATGATCCCCCAATTATTT
>PLMS01000109.1 GCA_003142575.1 Ignavibacteriota bacterium | reverse complement strand
ATTGTTTTCTCTATAACTCTGCCTCGCCCCGTTAGTATCATTGGCGCCGAAACGGCAATAGGAAATACTGTAGTATGGTAAAACAATATGGGTAAAGAGTCAAGGGAAAAAGTATGAGGAAGTAGTTTCCGCTAGAGGCGGATGTGCCTATGACGCAGAGTTAATAATTGAAGTTACGCAAAGAGGAAAAGAACAACTGTCATTCCCGCACGTTTTTAGCGGGAATCCAGAAAAATGGATGCCCGCTAAAAACATTCGGGCATGACAACTTTTTTTTAGGCGCTGTTCATACCGTGCGTAACATCAGTTAAATAAGAATAATAGCGGCTCAAAAACAAGTGTTCTTATCAGCTCGATGACTCAATGTGATCCCTCACCGCGCGTATCGCGGCCCATTAAATCAAGCGTGGCTTGACGAGGATTTTTATCTTCAAAGAGGACGCGATATACTTCTTCAGCCATTGGCATATCGATATGATGCTTTTGCGCAAGTTGATGGACAGACTTCGCTGTCGGCACACCTTCAGCGACCATGACCATTCCAGCCAGTACATCCGCGACACTGCATCCTTTGCCGACTTCTTCACCGACATAACGATTACGACTGTGCCGGCTCATACAGGTGACAATCAAATCGCCCATTCCGGAGAGGCCGGCAAATGTAATCGGCTGTGCACCCATCTTTGCGCCGAGACGCGTAATCTCATAAATACCACGCGTCATAATTGCCGCCTTCGTATTATCGCCGAAACCTGCACCATCGCTCAATCCTGCTGCTATCGCGATAACGTTTTTAATTGCACCGCCAAGCTCGACACCGCGGATATCTTCGTTCACATACACTCGGAAGTAGTTGGTCATGAAGGCTTCCTGCACCATCTTCGCTGTTTTCATCTTAAACGATGCAGACACAACCATCGTCGGGATTTTCAAACTCACCTCTTCCGCATGGCTTGGACCGGATAGGATCGCGAGGTTTTCTTTACGTTCATGCATTAAAACATCCAACAGAACCTCCGACATAGTCATGAGCGAACCATTTTCAATTCCCTTAGCAACATTGCATATAATAGTGTGGTCCAGATCGAGATGTGCAATGCGTTGGAGGACAGAACGGAGGAATTGAGACGGCACCGCCGCCACAATCATATCACGTTCTTGACATGACGTTTCGATGTCTGTCGTAATTTCGATTTCAGACGGCAGAGAGATACCGGGAAGGAATTCCACGTTCTCGTGTTTCTCACGCAGGTACTTTGCTTGTGTGTCATCAAAGGTCCATAGATTGACCTTATGATGATTGTCGTGCAGAACGAGAGCAAGAGTCGTTCCCCAGCTGCCGGCGCCAAGAACGGTAATCTTCATAGTATTAATGACACGTCAGGTTAGGGTTCTTTGCTTGAGAATCGAGTGTTATTTAGGATTTCACAGACTCGGTTTTGCTTTTAAAGCTCGTGGCTTTTCGTTCGGTTCCTTCCACCAATCGCTTAATATTAGCGCGATGAGAATAGATCAGGAAGAGTGCAATCCCTGTACTGAAAAACACGAGTGTCTTGTAACTGTGAATTTCATCTGAGAGGATATTATACCGAATGATCAACGACAACGGAAATGCTGCTGCTGCCATAATAGAACCTAATGATACATAGCGGAATGCAAAGAAAAAGATAAAAAACACCGCGATGGAAACCGCAAATTCTGTCGGTGCAATACCGATCAGCATTCCCGCTCCTGTCGCGATACCTTTTCCACCCTTGAATCCGGCAAACACCGTTAAGACATGCCCAATAACAGCCGCGCCGCCGCAAATCATTTGGATAATGGTAAAGTCGTCAAAGGGAGTATGATTATAGAATGGTAATGTCGGATCCCAAAACAATCGCGCTACCACGGTCGTCGCCAGAACACCCTTTAATGCATCCATCACAATAATAAAGACGCCTGACTTCCAGCCGAGAACACGGAAAACATTGGTGCCGCCTGCATTGCCGCTTCCCTTGCTGCGAATATCAAATCCATGCCGCCATTTAGAAAGCATAACGCTCGTCGGAATCGATCCTACAAGATAACTCAAGAGCATTACAATCACCATGTTGATCATACAGATTTATCCTTTGTTTCTATAATAACAGGCTCTTTATAAGATATTCATTTCAGCATCAAGAAGCAACCTACTGCATCACACCTACATCAATCCTTTTGCATGCCACCGATCCAATATCAACGCACCCAGCTCCAAATCCTCAGGTGTCGTAATTTTGATATTATCGTAATTTCCTTCCACAATACGCACTTTGACGCCGAGCCGTTCGACCAATGCAGCTTCATCCGTTGAATAGAATTTATCTTTTCGCGCTTTTTCAAACGCCTTCACCAATAATTTTGCGCGAAATGCTTGAGGCGTCTGCACCAGCCAGAGCGCTGTTCGATCCATTGTTTGATCGAAAAAACCGCCGCCGGTCGACCGTCGAATCGTATCTTTCGGTTGAACGGCGAGCACCGCTGCATCATATTCTTTGCAGACTTTCAGGAGATGCGCAATGCGTTTCGTCTCGATGAATGGTNNTTCATGCACAAGCACGATGTCGGAATCTTTCAGTGTCAGATGATTGAGGACGTTGTTCACGGAATCCTGCCGTCTCTTGCCGCCCATCATCATCTTGCTGACTTTATGCAGTCTGTACCGTGCAACAATAGCTTCCATATCAGACATCGCCGATTCTGGAATAGCCATCGCCACTTCATCTATATCCGAGCAATGCTCAAATTGCTGGAGTGTATGAACGATGATCGGCTTCCCTTTGAGAGGCAGAAACTGCTTTTTGATCTCTCCGCCAATGCGCGTGCCAGAACCTGCCGCAGGAATAATTGCAAACACTTTGGGTCTTGATCTCGACATCTCTCCGATATTCCTTTTATGCAAAAAGTGCACGCCTAGAAAAAATAATTAGAGGGAGATTCGCTCTCGATTATTTTATCGAATCGAATGCGTCACTCCCTCTAAAACAATCAATCAACTTACCATATCAACATCACATCCCCATAGCTGTAAAAGTGGTATCCTTCTTTAACAGCCTTCTTATAGCCATGTATCAATAAGTCATGTCCTGCAAACGCACTCGCTAACATAAGCAGCGTCGATTCCGGTAAATGGAAATTGGTGATCAGTTTATCGGCAACCTTGAAATCATATGGCGGGAAAATGAATTTATCGGTCCACCCTTTCGCCGGCTTCACATGACCATCTGCGGTAACGCTTGATTCCACAGCACGGCATGTACTTGTGCCGACAACGAAGACGTTATGCTTTGAATCAATCGTTTTATTAATAATGTTCGCCGCCTCGCTGGAGATCTCAAAATACTCCGAGTCCATTTTGTGCTTCGTTAAATCTTCTACTTCAACTGAACGGAATGTTCCGAGTCCAACATGGAGCACGACCGGTGCAATCTTCACACCTTTTGCTTGAAGTTTCTTGATAAGCGCTTTTGTAAAGTGTAATCCTGCTGTTGGTGCCGCAACCGCACCCACGACGCGAGCGTACACTGTCTGATAGCTTTCTTTATCCTTGGTGGTCGCATCCCGCTTGATATAATGCGGCAATGGTGTCAGACCAATCCTATCGATGATCTTGAAAAAATCACCTTTATGATTGAAGCGTACCGTGCGGCCGCGTGAAGTGGTATTGTCGATAACTTCGCACCAGAGTTTACCATCATCGAAATAGATTTTATTGCCGATGCGTACTTTGCGCGCCGGATCGACGATAACATCCCAAATATTTTCTTCAGCGTTCAACTCGCGCAGTAAGAAGACTTCGATTTTCGCATTCGTCTTTTCTTTTTTACCGTAGAGACGCGCTTGAAACACCCGTGTCTCGTTGACAACAAGACAGTCTCCCTTTTGAAAATATTCAGCGATTTCATAAAACTTCCGTCCTTCAATAGTATCTTCGGCACGGTTCATGACCATCAACCTCGAGTGGTCGCGTGGATTGGCCGGCTGTTTTGCTATCAAGTTACGCGGAAGCGGATATTTGAAATCGGAGAGCTTCATTGCTCATATCCCTTCTATTATAATGAGATGAAGAAGGCGGTAAACGGATTCACCGCCCCCTATGATTTAGTGAACTTACCATCGGCTTACTTCTTGCGCGATGTCTTTGCTTTTTTATTGACTTTCTTAGCGACTTTCTTCGCCGGTTCTGCTGGATTCAGCAGCGCCGCACGCGCAGCAGCCAAGCGTGCAATCGGAACGCGGAACGGTGAGCAGCTTACATAATTCAAACCGATCAAATGACAGAACTCAATGCTCGACGGATCACCACCGTGTTCACCGCAGATGCCAAGTTTAATGCCGGGACGCGCTGCGCGGCCCTTCTCGACGGCGATCTTCATCAGCTTGCCAACACCGCCACGGTCGAGAACTTCGAATGGATCCTTCGCGTACATTTCTTTCTCAACATACGGAATCAGGAACCGCGCCGCATCATCGCGGCTTACACCGAGCGTTGTCTGTGTCAGATCGTTCGTGCCAAAACTGAAGAACTCGGCAACCGCTGCGATCTCATCTGCAGTGATAGCACCGCGCGGAATTTCGATCATCGTACCAACGAGATACTTGAACTTTACACCTTTTTCCTTCATGACAGCTTCCGCTACTTTGCGAACGAGCTTTTCCTGATTCACAAGTTCCTTCACATTGCCGACAAGCGGAATCATTACTTCCGGTTCCACTGCAATGCCTTTCTTCTGAGTATCAGCAGCAGCTTCAAAGATGGCGCGTGCCTGCATTTCAGTAATCTCAGGGAAAATGATACCGAGACGGCAGCCGCGGAATCCAAGCATCGGATTAAACTCGTGCAAGCCTTCGACACGCTCCTTGACCTTCTCGTAGCTGATTTTCATTGCTAGTGCAAGTGCGCGCTGTTCTTTTTCCTCATGCGGAACAAATTCGTGCAACGGCGGATCGATCGTGCGGATGGTCACCGGCTTCCCGTGCATCGCCTCAAAGATACCGGCGAAGTCTGCCCGCTGCAACGGCAGCAACTTTGCTAATGCTGCTTTGCGTTGTTCGAGCGTATCGGCAAGAATCATTTCGCGCATGGGACCGATCTTCCCTTCACCGAAAAACATATGCTCGGTGCGGCAGAGACCAATACCTTCTGCACCAAACGCGATCGCATTTGCAGCCTGATCGGGTTGATCTGCATTCGTGCGAATTTTGAGTGTCCGGTACTTGTCTGCCCATTGCATTACTTTGGCGAACGTTTGATACACCGGCGCGTCTTTCGCATCGAGCGTTTTTCCCACGAGAACTTGAAGCACTTCTGACGGTTTCGTTTGAATCTTGCCTTCTATCACTTGACCGGTTGTGCCGTCGAGCGAAATCCAATCGCCTTCGTTCAGCACTTTGCCCTTCACGGACATCGTGTGCTTGGCATAATTGATAATCAGTTCATCGCATCCTGCGACGCACACCTTCCCCATTTGACGGGCAACGAGTGCAGCGTGCGAGGTCATTCCACCGCGTGCAGTTAGAATTCCTTCCGACGCATCCATCCCCTTGATATCTTCCGGGGAAGTCTCAATACGGGTGAGAATAACTTTCTCGCCGCGATTTTTCCATGCTTCTGCATCAACAGCATTGAATACAATGCGTCCGGTGGCAGCGCCGGGACCGGCATTCAAACCCTTTGCCAACAACCGTCCGGATTTGACAGCGGCATCTTTTTCCTTCACATCGAAGATCGGACGAAGCAGCTGATTTAACTGATCCGGTTCGATACGCGTTAAGGCTTCTTTTTCCGAAATAAATTTATCACCGACCATATCCACCGCAATCTTGATGGCGGCAAACGCTGTCCGTTTTCCAACACGGCATTGGAGCATATACAGTTTACCTTGCTGAATGGTGAATTCGATATCCATCATATCACGATAATGCTTTTCGAGAGTCTTTCGGATCTTGTCGAGTTGTCCGTATATTCTCGGATCCTGTTCCTTCAGCTTTGAGATGTGCAGTGGTGTGCGCGTACCGGCAACGACATCTTCGCCTTGTGCGTTCATCAGATATTCGCCGTAGAANNTCACCCATATTGCCAAACACCATCGTCTGCACATTCACTGCTGTGCCCCATGACTCAGGAATATCGTACATCTTGCGGTAAGCAATCGCACGGTCATTCATCCAAGAGCTGAATACGGCTCCGATAGCGCCCCACATCTGTACGAGCGGATCCTCTGGGAAATCGTGCCCGGTCTTCGCTTTGATTGCTGCCTTGAACTTTACAACGAGTTCTTTCAGATCTTCGGCAGTGAGTTCGGTGTCAAGTTTCACGCCTTTTGCATGTTTCTTCGCTTCAATGATCTCTTCGAACGGATCGATGTCATCCTTGTTCACCGGCTTCAATCCGAGCACGACATCGCCGTACATCTGCACAAAGCGGCGGTACGAATCGTACACGAAGCGTTCGTTCTTTGTCTTAGCGACAAGACCGGCAACCGTCTGGTCGTTGAGACCGAGATTGAGAATAGTGTCCATCATACCGGGCATCGANNTTCTGCAGCGACTTCGGATACTGTTGCTTGTTTTGGTAATATGCAGTGCAGACTTCCGTCGTGATCGTAAAACCCGGCGGAACCGGCAATCCGATATTAACCATTTCGGCAAGATTGGCTCCTTTGCCGCCCAGCAGCGAGCGCATGCTCGTGTTGCCCTCGGCGAAGTCGTAGACGTACCTCTTCTGGCTCATCGGAACAGCTGCTCCCTTCGACCTGATTACGGACC
>PLMS01000062.1 GCA_003142575.1 Ignavibacteriota bacterium | reverse complement strand
AAGGTACAGGCCGAGAGAATGAAAAAGAAATACTCCAAGGAAGCATCCAAAGATTTATCTGTTGAAATATTATAAAAGGCTCTTGGTTCATAAGGAATTCTCTGTTATCTTTAATAAGGTATAGCAACTACAACAGCACGATATCAAAGGAAACTTCAAAATGATCGTTACCACAGCACAACTTTTTAAACATGCCTACGGCAAATATGCCGTTGGCGCGTACAACATCAACAATATGGAGCAATCGCTTGGATTGTTCCAGGGACATATCGAAGCGCAGGCGCCGTTCATCATCCAAATCTCCAAGGGTGCCCGCAAGTATGCCGGTGTGAAGATGATCGAAGCGATCATCCGTGCCGCTGAACAGATGTATCCCGAAGCCATCTATGCCGTCCACCTTGATCACGGCGACGAGAAGACCTGCTACGACTGTATCGACTCCGGGTTCTATTCATCGGTCATGATCGATGCGTCACACGAAACGTTCGAGCAAAATATTGCGATTACAAAGCGTGTCGCAGACCGTGCACACGCTAAAGGACTTTCTGTTGAAGCGGAGCTTGGAAAATTAGGCGGCGTAGAAGAAGATATAAAAGTGGATGAAAAAAATGCACAACTCACCGATCCCGTCGAAGCGAAAGAATTTGTGCAGAAATCCGGTTGCGACAGTCTAGCCGTTGCAATCGGTACCAGCCATGGCGCATACAAGTTTAAAGGGCAGCAATCGCTTCACTTCGATCGCATTGAAGCAACCCAGAAACTTCTTCCCGGCTTTCCTCTCGTCATGCACGGTTCCAGTTCTGTTCCGAAAGACGAAGTCCTCCGCATCAATGCGGCCGGCGGTAAACTTGACCCATCGGCTTGTGGTGTGAACGAAAATGAATTCAAGCGGGCTTCATCACTCGGCGTCACAAAGGTAAATATTGATACTGACGGACGACTCGTGTGGACACGTGTGCATCGTGAATTCTTCCGCGATGATCCGGCAGGATTTGATTTCCGCAAACCGGGCGAGGTTTTTGTACAGGAATATGCAAAGTTCATCGTACACAAGTCGACGAAACTCGGTTCGACCGGTCAACTTGCTTCATTGCGTACGGCGTTAAAAGCGAAGTAATCAACCGCTTTACCTATTAAGGAGGTTTCCGTTTCTCCGGCATCACATCCGCGAGAGGAGAAACCTTCTTCTATAAGCATAAGATCGTGAATGTGCCAGGCAGTAATAATAGAGCGTAAAAAAAATCCCGTTTTAAGCGGGATTTTTTATTTAAGAATCGCAGCACATCTCAAGCCCACAATCATCGATCGCAGGCACACCTTATTACTTCATCATATCCATATCTTCCATCGGCAGCATGGGCAAAGGTTCACCATTGTACTTTAATCGAAACTTTAAGAGTTCTATGGTTGGATCGGTTGCTATTTTTGTTTCGATGCCAAAGAGTTTCGGCATGAACTGACTGAAATCAATAAGTCCCTTCTTCGGCATTTCAATGATGGTGATACTCTGATCTTTCTGAATACCGGCACGTTCCTTTGCGATGTTGATGGCAGTCTCCAATCCGCCAAGCACATCCACAAGTCCGTTCTGTTTTCCATCCAGTCCGCTCCAGACTCTTCCTTGTGCTATTGGTTCTATTTCATCGAACTTCTTTTTTCGTCCAAGCGAAACTTTTTCTACGAATTCTTTATACATTGTTTTTATGCCAGTCTCTGCGATGGCTCGCTCCTCTGCAGATAAGTTCCGATCAGGAATTCCCAAACCGATGAATGGCATCCTGAATCCAAATCCAAAATCAGCGTGAGTGCCGACCTTCACAAAATCTGTGGACATACCGAGTGACTCTTTCAATCCTTTATTGTACACCCAGCCGCCAATAACACCAATCGAGCCGGTAACAGTACCAGGAGCAGCAACAATTGTATCGGCATACATGGAGAGCCAATAGCCGCCTGAAGCCGCAACAAAACCCTGCGAGACAATGATCGGCTTTTTACCCTTCGCTTTCTTCATTGCTTCTGCAATGTAGTCCGACGCCATTGCATCGCCTCCCGGTGAATCAACGCGGAGAACTATTGCTTTTACGCGCGAATCATCCACCGCCGCTTCAACATCTTTCACTAACCTGCGAGCCGCTATGCCTTCATCCATATCGCAAGCACCGAGCGCATAGATGAGTGCTATTTTCGGCGGCTCACTCCAATAATTATCATACGGTAAATGGAATTTGGCTAAGGATCCGGAAGAAATGAACGATGCATCACTCCCTGTTTCTTGCTTCACAAGATCTTTCACGACATCCCATCTGCCGATCGAATCGATCAGTCTGCTTTCTCTCGCCTGTTGTGCCAGGAATATCGCTTTTGTATTTACAAGCGTATCGAACTGTTGTGATGTCAAATGACGCGCTTCGCAAATATCAGTTTCGGCAATTTTATACCAATCATCAATAAGCTTCTGCAATTGCTCGCGGTCTGCATCGGACATCTTATCTCGTGAAAGACTTTCGGCTGCCGATTTATATTTGAAGAATCGCCATTCATCAAATCCGATCCCAATTTTTTCTAATGTACCTTTGAGGTAGGTCTTGCCAAATAAGTATCCTTCAAGCGTCAACATGCCAAATGGGTCCATCACAATCTTATCTGCTACCGAAGCAAAATGATACAGGTCGATACCTCCGAGGTCAATGAAGATAAAAATTTTCTTTCCGGTCGTTTTAAAGTCCTTCAACTTCTCGCGCAATTCCCACAGCTTTTCCCGATTCACTTCCATACCGGAAGTGTTGATGGCAATACCGGCCACCGATGGATCGTTCTTTGCTGCATCGATAGCATCAAGCAAGCTGGTAAGTGTTTGCGTTTTGTCGAACCACTGGAAGCGTTGGTAATCAATTTCTCCATTCAAATTCATCTCAACATACTTGCTTCGTTTTCCAACATATGTATCGAACACCGTCCGGTCATAAGCACCCAAACGAATCCCGTATGAGTTATAAGCATATTTCTGATTGCCATCGTAGTGCGCCTGCGTTTCCAATCCTATATTCCCAAGACTGAATTGGAATCCGAGAGTGAACGCATCCGTGTTGAAATAGCGGCCGGTAATTCGAACGCCGGGCATTGCTTCCACTGCAATACCTGCGCTCCACATATTTTTTTCCAACAGCGGTGTCTGGGAACGAATATATTCTGCGAAAACTGTCACGAGTTCGGACGTAAACGGACGTCCGGCAAGATCCCCCGCGACTTCATATCCTTTCGTATTGAGTGCGGCTGTATACGTAACTCCGGCAGAAACAAATTGCAGGGGACGATACAGCGTGCCCAGGGTGAGGAGGCTCGATTTGTCGAACGATGAATTATTGGCAATCGTCCATCCATAGGATATTCCTGTGCTAAGGGTTTTATCACCCATAGCCAGAGACAGACGATAATCAGCCACCGTTGCTCCTCCAACTTTCTCACGCACCATGCCAAACCCTGCACTGGGTAATCCGACAAACATTCCCCAACGATCTGTTGGGGCACTCGCATCATTCCACGTAAAAAGAATATCCGGTTGACGAACATAGGAAAGCAAAGCCGGATTATCATATCCGTATAAACCAAACTTTAAAGCACCTGGCGATGCAAGAAGAAAATCGTTTCGGTCATAGTATGGTGTAAAAGTTGATTGGGCAACAGCAGCGCAATAAACACTGAGAATAATAATTGATACAACAATACATCGTTTCATCTTTTCCTCTGGAATGTTAGTGGTGATGGAGTAATTTACGGAAAATGTAATAAAAAGTTATCCTTTCCGCTGGATTCTTGAGTTGTCCAAAATGTTCTGCTGATTCTTAAAATGATTTCATTGAGCTGTCAATCATACAAAATTTTCTCATCACCCATCATCTCACATCCCACTTTGCATGGAAACAAAATCTTGTTTATTATTATAGTGGAATTGAATAGAGAAGGGAATTTTGGATGAAAAAAGAGGTTCGTTATGGTATTATTGGCTTTGGTGCGTTTGCGGAACGCACTATTGCACCGGCAATCCGAGAATCGCCCAATTCGAAGTTGGTGGCAATTCAAAAGCGTTCACTTGCCGTCGCAAAGGAAAAAGGGCGAACATTCAACATCCCGCATGCATTTGATTCGGTAGAAGCGTTAGTAAAACATCCGGATGTAGATGCAGTGTTCATCGTTTCTGCAAATTCACAACACGCGCAGGATACACTTACCGCCGCACGTGCTGGGAAGCATGTATTGGTTGAGAAACCCATGGCGATGAACGTTGCCGAGACAGAACAGATGATCGATGCTTGCCGCCGCACTAATGTTCGGTTGATGGTTGGGCAGATGGTGCGTCTCTCACCGCTCATTGTTCGTATGAAGGAGCTTATCGAATCCGGTCTTATCGGTAAGGTGGCATTTGTGAAGGCGGAATATATGTACGATGCACGCCTTTCACTCCGCCGGTGGATGTGGAATAGAAAAGTGGCAGGAGGTGGTGCAACGTTTGATATCGGAGTGCACTGTTTGGATACAATCAGGTATCTACTGGATGACGACGTTGTTTCCGTAAAAAGCCAGCTTGCGCCAATACCCACGGAGACAAGTACCGAAGAAACAACATTGCTTGCGTTAAAATTTTCTCAGGGAATTCCGGCCAGCATTTATTGCTCGTTTGTCACATCGTACAGGCGATCCATCATTGAAGTCATCGGTCAGGAGGGAACTCTCTCTGCTGAGAATTTTACAATGAGTAATCTTGCAGTGCCATTAAAGATCACGCTTGGAAAAAATGGGACAGCAGCAGAAACAAGGGAAGAGGTTGTCACCGTTCCTAATTTGTATGAGAAAGAAGTCACGCTTTTCTCCAATTCCATTCTCACCGATACTCTACCGCCTATTCCCGGTGAAGAAGGATTGAAAAATCAGCGCGTGTTGGATGCGGCGATGAAAGTGTAAAAGAAAGGCGACTTAGGAAAAAAGAAAAAGAGTGGACATTTATGGTCTTGAGTGGGAGAAATCCAGTGAACCCCGATTGTCATCGAAAAAAAGAAACGGGGAATGAAATAAAGTAGAATCCAGTGATCACTTCGGATTGAAGAAGAAGAATTGGTGCGATTTCTTGACCCCGCAGCAGAAACACATGCCGCATAAATTGATTTTATTTATATAATCGAGCAAGTTCGTTAAAAATAATTCCGTTTTAGGTTTTCTTTGAGGACATCACTATGACAGAACAAATACAACTTATCGCCGGCCGGATCAAAGAATTGAGAGAAATATCCGGTACATCGACAGAGACCCTTGCAAAGGATCTCGGAATTACCAACGAACTATTCCTGAACTACGAAAGCGGCACGGTCGATATTCCCATCGGATTTTTGTATAAGGTTGCGCATAAATTCGGTATAGAGCTTTCTGCACTGTTCAGCGGAGAGAATCCGCGGCTTCACGTATATTGCGTCGTACGAAAAGATAAAGGATTAATCGTTGAACGAAGAAAGCAGTACAGGTACGAACACCTGGCATATAATTTTATAAATAAAAAAGCCGAGCCGTTTATAGTCAGAATCGGACCGAATGAAGAAAATGCACCGGTGGAATTTAATTCGCATCCGGGCCAAGAGTTTAATTACGTTATTGAAGGAACGATGAAAATAATCATCGATGGCCATGAGATTATTCTGAACGAAGGAGATTCAATCTATTATGATTCGGTCTATACACATGCCATGAAAGCCCTCAACAACAAAACTGTCAAAATGCTCGCAGTTGTTTTATAACAATTAATCAGAGATGAATTATGCTTGAGAACTATCTTACGAAGACCACCTTCGACTCCTATCAGGATCTTATCGAAAACTTTAAAATTCTCATACCCGAACAGTTCAATTTTGCCTTTGACGTTGTGGATGAGTATGCCCGTACCGAGCCGGATAAGATTGCTATGGTGTGGTGCGATGACAAAGGGAACGAAGCGGAATTTACATTCGGACAAATGAAATATTACAGCGACAAGGCGGCGAACTTCTTTACTTCCATCGGTATTCGTAAGGGAGATCCGGTGATGCTTATTCTTAAGCGGCGGTACGAATATTGGTTCTGCACACTGGCTTTAAACAAAATCGGGGCGATCACGATTCCCGCAACACATCTTCTCAGCACGAAAGATATTGTGTATCGAAATAACACCGCGGATGTGAAGATGATCGTCTGTGTGCCGGACCCGGAAGTGGTTCAGCATGTTGAAGAGGCGGAAGCGAAATCGCCGACCTTGAAGCACAAAGCATTGATCGGCACAACGCACGCCGGGTGGTTGAACTTTACAGAAGAAATGGAAAAAGCATCGGAAAAATTTACAAGGCCTCAAGGCAACAATGCGGTGCGTAACGACGATATCATGCTTCTGTATTTCACCTCAGGGACGACCGGCATGCCCAAAATGGTGAATCACAACTATGCGTATCCACTCGGTCATATTCTTACGGCGAAGTACTGGCAGAACGTGAAGGACAACGGTCTGCATTTTACTATTGCTGATACCGGCTGGGCAAAATCGGCATGGGGAAAAATTTATGGTCAGTGGTTGTCCGGGTGCGCGGTTATGACGTACGATTATGATAAGTTTCATCCCAAGAATCTTTTGGGTGTGATTGAAAAGTATTCGATAACTTCGTTTTGTGCTCCTCCGACGATCTATAGGTTTTTAATCAAA
>PLMS01000006.1 GCA_003142575.1 Ignavibacteriota bacterium | reverse complement strand
GTCTCGCCGCCGATGAGCGCGCATCCATTTTCTTTGCAGGCTTTCACAAATCCAAGGATGACTCGTTCAGCGACAACGGGTGAGAGTTTTCCTGTGGCATAGTAATCGAGGAAAAACAATGGTTTTGCGCCGCACACGAGGATATCGTTCACGCAATGATTCACCAGGTCCTGACCGACAGTATCGTGGCGATTCATTGCAATAGCGATTTTGAGTTTTGTGCCGACACCATCAACGCTTGAAACGAGAATCGGGTTTTTGTAGCCTTTAAAATTCGCACGATAGAACGCACCAAACATGCCGATATCGGCAAGAACGTTTTTATTGAATGTCGAGCGAATAGGTTTCTTAATGCGGCGAACAAGGTCTTCGCCTGCCTCAATATCAACACCAGAGTCTTTGTATGTAGTCATGTGAGATCTGTCATTTCAGATTTAGGTCGAAACAAGATAGCTGATTTTTTTTCGTTGAACAAGAAGAGAACGAATCCACATCATAAAAAAGCGAAAAGAGGTTCCCTTGTCCTTTTTCTACAACCTCTTTATATTATTGTTGACAGAGTCAATTGGCTCAAAAACTTCAAGAACACGTACAGGGGAGACAATGATCCTATATCGACCTACTTTTACGAATAGCCTCATTTGCTCCTCTCTCCTTCAATATGCATCAATATGTGCACACCGATTAAAGGATGGAGACTGGGACCACTATAATAGTATCTTCGTTCATATAAAGGAGTTAATGTCAATAGTCGTGTAAAAACATGTTAAGCAACACGCCGTGACTTGGGCGATGATTTTTGTTTTCATTGGTCAGTGGATCGAGATCTCGTTTCCGCCAAAGGCGGATAGGCGGGGCTGCGGTGTATGAAACCTAAAAAAAAAATAAAGTACAAATTATCTGCGACGCATCTTAGAGGTGCGCCGCAGATGGAGGATGGCATTTAGAATCTTAGACCGGCAGTAAGCATAATTCCACGATTATAAATCTTCTTATCCCCTGGGTTAATCAGCGCTGTTGGGTCGTCTTTAATAATCTTTGTTTGACCAATCACATATCGTGCATTGATATCTAGAATAAGAATTTCGATTCCAACACCGACAACAATAGAGAAGTCATTTTTGTTTACATCAACACCCAGCATATCCTTAACACTTTTTTCTTCTGATGTACCATCGGGACTTTCACCTTTGAATTTTGAAGAAACCAAGATACTATATGACACTCCACCCTCGATGTAAGGACTTACCAGCGGTATTGGTAAATTAAATTTTACCAGGATCGGTATATCTACATAATCGAGTTTAAAAGTCCCTTTTCCAGATCCGCCACCAAACGCTGCAGGCAGGGATATTTCATACACAGCACCTTTTTGTGTGTACAATGCTTCTGGTTGAATTGAGAGACCTGCTATAAGTCCGATTTTGTAAGAAATCCCAGCTGTAAATGCTGATCTATTCGTTGGATCGATATTCGGTAAACCGGCTAAACTAGCATCAAACACTCCCGGATTGATGGCTTTATCAGCTCCGCCAAATGTCCCGAGATTAAGACCGCCTTTGATCCCAAATTGAGAAAATGCGACAGATACTGCAAGAAGCATCACCAATGAAATCAATAGAATTTTTTTCATAACAGAACCCTTTATGTTGGTATGTGATGTAGTGAATTCTGGTATCTGTCCAGAATAACACCACAAGTATAGATAAAACTAAAATCATGGTCAATAGGAAATTCCCTGAAAAAGAAATAAATAATAGAAAAAAGAGAGTGGCTTAATATGAAGTGAAATCAGCAATAGAAGTTGAAATAAATATTGACAACGGTCACAACGATTGCCAAACGGCAGTGAAGGAAGGTTGAATGGCTTTTATACGATTAATTGTGTTCGCGCTTTTGTTCTTGGACTTAAGAAAATGAGTACAAAATAAAAGCCGACACCCCGAACATCGGCTTTCGCTTAAAAAGATTAAGATTACTTTTCAACTTCCTGTTTATCTTTCAATTTTTTAGCTGCAATGAGATAAAAGATAATTAAAGCAAGTCCACCCGCAATTAATATGCTTCCAAAAATAGCAGTTTCCTCATGAAATCCAAAGTAATATTCAAGTTGCTGACCGACGAGTAATCCGATACCAGCAAAAACAAAGAGGAGTCCCCATTTAAGATTACTGAGCACACTTCCTTGCCACAGCCGAAAGGGAGTGGCTGATTTAAAATCAGCAGGATTGACTCCCTTTTCGATCATAGCCATTCGTTCTTTATGGCGGCCTTCAAAGTATTTCCATAATACTACTGCCGCTCCTCCAAAGAGGACTATGGGAACAAGAATACCTGGGTCCATTGTTTTATCCTTTCGTTATTGTGATTGATGTTGATTCATTGCTTTAGTAACTTTGACCTGAAGTTTCAAGAAAAGGTTTCAGGAAAATTTCGGAAACCTATCCGCACAAAACTGGGTCTAAGTTTTTATGAATGCCGGTAGATTTAGATGAGTGATACGGATAGAGAGATAATCCAACGTGTCCTGGATGGGGATGTACGATCCTTCGGCTTTCTTGTCGATAAACACAAAGCCAAAGCAATGACGCTGGCAATTAGAATTCTAAAAAACCGTGAAGATGCTGAAGAAGCATTACAGGACGCTTTTGTGCGTGTCTTTCGCGGATTATCTTCATTTGAATGGAAATCGAGTTTCTCTACGTGGCTCTATCGGATCGTCTACAATACTTGCGCGACAGCGGTTGGAAAAAGAAACGGAAAGCATAACCTTTCGCTTGATATAGTGGATGAAGATGGACCGCGAATAGAGATCGTGTCTGATGAACTGCTACCCGATATGAGATTGGAATCTGACGAGTTTTCCAAAATTGTATATGAAGAAGTAGAAAAATTGCCAGTTGTTTATGGAAGCACCTTTACTTTATTTACCATTCAAGATATGAGTTACGAAGAAATTGTTCAAGTCACCGGATTGCCGCTCGGTACAGTCAAGGCGAGGCTCTTTCGGGCACGGACAATGCTGCGAGAGGCAATCGTGAAGAGAATGGATTATTCTCTTGCGATAAAGGAATAAATAAGGATATTGAAAAATGGAACACCTTTCTTTTGACATTATCTGTAGAATTGCGGATGGAGACATGCCGCAAAGCGAGATGGAATTACATTTGTCTCATTGGAAGTCCTGCCAATCTTGCCAACAAGAAGTTGAGTTTCAGCGATCAATGATAAAAGAATCGCGCGAGGAACAACTTGTCAACCCTTCAAGTAGATTTACGCAGAGTGTTCTCGATGTTATTATCCCTTCTCAAAAGAAGAGGTGGTACGAATGGCTTCTTCACAATATGGGCAATGTTATTGCAATGGCATTAGTCCTTGCCTTTTTGGGATACATATTTTCCATCACCGATTCCAGAGCTTTTCATAATAAACCCGCGAAAGTTAATCCAATTCTAGAATTTAATAAAATTATTCAGGACGGCAGCCAGCAACTTGTTAACTATCTAACACCGAAATTTCATAGTCAAGGCTCAGGTGCATCTCATACACATACTATCATTTTTGCTTTTTTAGCCTTTGTTTTGCTTGTGTTTATTGATCGAATTGCTGGTCATTTCTTCCGTCAGCTAAAGGCTTAATCTGTAATTTTCATACCCATCTTGACTTTTCTGTGTTGATGTCGTATATTAGCACTCATAGTATTAGAGTGCTAATTCAATTCTTTATCAACATATTCAAAATAACTAATAAAAGGAGGGCGTATTTATGATGCTCAAACCATTGGCGGATCGCGTTGTTGTGAGGCCGTCCAAAGCTGAAGAAAAGACCAAGGGCGGTATTTTCGTTCCAGACACGGCGAAAGAAAAACCGGTATGGGGTGAAGTGATTGCTATTGGACCGGGAAGGGTTTCCGATGATGGAAAACTTGTCCCGATGGAAGTAAAGGTCGGCAATATGGTTCTGTACGGAAAGTATTCCGGAACTGAAGTCACAATTGAAGGCGAAGAGCTTTTGCTTATGCGTGAAAGCGATATCTTTGCGATAATGCCCAAGTAAGGGAAAGGAGAATGAACTATGTCAGCGAAATTAATTAATTATGATACTGATGCGCGAACTGCTTTGAAGAAAGGTGTCGATCAACTTGCGAATGCAGTGAAAGTGACACTTGGACCTAAGGGGCGCAATGTCGTTATCGACAAAAAATTTGGCGCACCGACAATAACAAAAGACGGTGTAACGGTGGCGAAAGAAATTGAACTTTCTGATCCCATTGAAAACATGGGCGCACAGATGGTTCGAGAAGTTGCATCGAAGACATCCGATGTGGCCGGTGATGGAACCACGACGGCAACAATCCTTGCACAAGCGATTGTACGCGAAGGTTTGAGGAACGTGACAGCAGGTGCGAACCCGATGGACCTGAAACGTGGAATCGATCTTGCCGTGAAGAAGGTTGTCGAAGGCCTTAAAGAAATCAGCAAAACGGTCGGCGACGATAAAGAAAAGATTGCACAGGTCGGATCAATCTCTGCAAACAATGACCGTGCTATTGGCGATTTGATTGCAAACGCGATGGAGAAAGTCGGTAAAGACGGCGTTATCACGGTTGAAGAAGCAAAAGGAACCGAGACAACGTTGGAAGTTGTCGAAGGCATGCAGTTCGACNNTCGCCATATTTTGTGACGGATGCTGATCGGATGGAGACCGTTCTTGAGAATCCCTACATCCTGATCCATGACAAGAAAATCAGTGCGATGAAGGATCTTCTACCGGTACTGGAGAAGATTGCTTCAGCCGGGAAAAGCATGCTCATCATTTCAGAAGAAGTTGAAGGCGAAGCGCTTGCCACACTTGTGGTGAACAAACTTCGTGGAACGCTTCGAGTCTGCGCAGTGAAAGCTCCAGGATTCGGNNGCAATGCTTGAAGATATTGCAGTTCTTACAGGCGGTCAAGTGATCTCTGAAGAGAAGGGCTTCAAACTCGAGAATGCAACACTTGCGTATCTCGGAACTGCCGAACGCGTTACGATTGACAAGGATAACACGACAATCGTGCAGGGTGCCGGCAAGAAGGAAGAGATCAAAAAGCGCATCAACGAAATCAAGCAGCAGGTTGAAAAGACAACATCGGATTATGACAAAGAGAAACTGCAAGAGCGTCTCGCAAAGTTAGCCGGTGGTGTTGCAGTGGTGAAGATCGGCGCCTCGACGGAAGTTGAGATGAAGGAAAAGAAAGCGCGNNGCAGCTGTTGAGGAAGGGATTGTTCCTGGCGGCGGCGTTGCATTCCTTCGTTGTGTGAAGAAGCTTGAAGAAATCAAGACAGAGAATCTCGACCAGAAGACAGGTGTGGATATCATCCGCCGTGTGCTGGAAGAGCCTCTTCGTCAAATCGCCGCAAACGCCGGTCATGACGGCGCTGTCGTTGTGAATGAAGTGAAGAATGGCAAAGACGACTATGGCTTCAATGCACAGACAGAGAAGTACGAGAACCTCGTGAAGGCTGGTGTTATCGACCCTACGA
>PLMS01000050.1 GCA_003142575.1 Ignavibacteriota bacterium | reverse complement strand
TTCGAATGTTGTGCTTGATCCTGCACAGCAATCGAAAGTATCGTTCGAAGCGTTTTTCACTCATATTCTTGCACATGAGTTGATGCACGGACTCGGACCACATAATATCACCGTCAATGGAAAAGCGACAAACGTACGGAAGGAGTTGAAAGATCTCTATTCTGCCATCGAAGAAGCAAAAGCAGATATAACAGGACTCTTCGCTCTTCAATATCTGGTTGACAAGGGTTTGCTGGAAAAAAAGATGGAAGAAGAAATGTACACAACCTATCTTGTCAGCGCCTTCCGTTCTGTACGGTTCGGCATCAATGAAGCGCATGGCAAGGCCGTCTCATTGATCTTCAATTATCTGACCGATGAAGCGGCGATTTGGATAGATGAAAAAGCAGGAACATTCAGTATCGACGATACAAGAATAAAGAAGGCAGTGGAAGAATTAACCCGGACAATTCTTACTCTTGAAGCAGAGGGTTCATATAACAATGCGAAGGAGATGCTTGACAAATACGGTATTATTCGTCCGGAAATGCAAAAAGCACTCGATCGGTTACGCGATATTCCTGTAGATATTGAACCGAATTTTCCACTCGTACCGAAGGAAGCAGGAAGCATTCGGTAAATGTTGAATGATGCATGTCGATTATTTCAAATATATAAATGATGAGAGAATATGTCCAAAGAAAGTACTGTAACCAATAAACAAAAGAACGTTAAACCGAAATCAAGGCGCAGAATGCAGATAGGAATATCTTTCACGATTATCGTGGTCGCACTCGTCGTTATTTTTATGCCAAAGAAAATAGAAAATCATACATCTGCATCGACCGCTGCCCCAATGTTCAAGAAGCATGGTGAGTTGACTTTGACCAAAAGTAATGGAAAGTCCGTCGTTTCCATAGATATTGAAATCGCTGACGATGACGCCAAACGCGAAGTGGGAATGATGGGACGGCCGGTGATGGAGGAACACCAAGGAATGCTCTTTGTCTTTGATGAAGAATTTCTCGCTTCGTTTTGGATGAGAAACTGCCCCCTTTCACTAGATATGATTTTTATTAATAAGCAGGAAAAAATTGTCACTATCCATAAGAATACAAAACCATTCTCAGATGATTCCTATTCCGCTACTGCAATGACATTGTTTGTTCTTGAAGTGAACGCAGGATTTACCGACAAGTATGGTATTAAAGAAGGGGACATGATAAGTTGGAAGAGAAACTAAGCGAACCTTGTCAAAGTTCTCTCGGCTTGAGATCAGGCAACTTTGACAAGGTTATCGAAAAGTCATTCCTCTTTTCCTCGCATCGAATCCCACAACGCGTACGCAAAGAGCAATGCAAATGCCGCTAAGCCCGCAATTTCGCCGTTGGTAGATTCTGCCCAGCTCGTGAAGTACCAGTTGGTATAACCAAAAGACCACTGCTGGTCAATAAATTTTAGAAAAGCGTTGAACACACCAAACAGTGCACCGCCTGCGATGAAGCCAGAGGCAATCAGTGTACCACGTTGGAAGCGGGCGTTGTTTAACTTTTCATTTGTCGTTCGTGTTGAGACGAACCAAGCAACGATTCCCCCGAAAACGAGAGGTGTATTCAGCTCTTGTGGAATGTACATTCCAAGTGCGAAGGCTAACGGTGGAACTTTGAGAATCACTAAAAGCAATGCAATCACCGCGCCGACAATGTATAACACCCATGGCGTTTGTGCGTTCGACATAAGAGGTTTGATAACTGCTGCCATAGCGTTTGCTTGTGGTGCAACCATCGCTTGATCGCCTGTGAATCCGTACGCTTGATTGAGAATGAGAATGACACCCCCGACCGTTGCTGCGGATACAAGCACGCCGAGGAACTTCCACATTTCTTGTTTCTTTGGTGTTGAGCCGAGCCAGTAACCGACTTTCAGATCGGTAACGAATCCGCCGGCAACCGAAAGTGCAGTACACACGACACCGCCGATAATCAATGCGCTCACCATTCCGGAATTGCCGTTCAATCCGATTTGTGTCAGTACTAATGATGAGAGAATCAATGTCATCAAGGTCATTCCGGAAACCGGGTTGGTTCCGACAATAGCTGTTGCATTCGCAGCCACCGTTGTGAAAAGGAAAGAAATAATCGTTACAACCAGCAGGGAGACGATTGCCTGTCCGAGTGTGGGAACGACCCCGAGGACAAAGAATGCAAATATCGCAATTGCCGTCAACAGAATCAGCACAACGACCCAGAGCATACGGATGTCTGTTTGTGTGCGGAGTGTTTTTTCCTCACTGTCGGTTTTGTGGTGGGCGATTTCCTTATAGGCAAGCGAGAATGCGCCGGCAATGATTTTGGAGGAACGAATAATACCGATGATGCCCGCCATAGCAATGCCACCAATACCAATTTGGCGAACATAGGTGCGGAAAATCTCTTCCGGACTCATCTGAGAGATGAGTTTTGTTGCTGTTGCACCGAGCGGACCAGAAAGATGTTGACCAATTTCATAGACTAACGGTACCATGACAAACCACGAAAGAAATGAACCTGCAGCAATGATCGCAGCATATTTCAATCCGATAATATAACCGAGTCCGAAGACCATTGCCGAGACATCTACCTTAAATACCATCTTCAATTTATCGGAAAGTACCTGTCCCCAGCCAAACATCCGTGTTGTGATAACTTCCGACCAAGCACCAAATGCACTAAAAATAAAATCAAATAACCCGCCGATAATACCGCTCACGACAAGCACCATCGCTTGTTTCCCGCCCTTTTCACCTGCCACAAGAATTTCAGTTGTTGCTGTTGCTTCGGGGAAGGGAAGAGTGCCGTGCATATCTTTTACGAAATATTTACGGAAGGGGATAAGGAAGAGAATTCCGAGAAATCCGCCGAGTGTTGATGCCATAAACATCTGGAAGTAACTTGCCGGCAGTGCAAGGATGTAGAGAGCAGGAATTGTAAAGATCGCTCCGGCAACAATCACACCAGATGCTGCCCCAATCGATTGGATGATCACGTTTTGCCCGAGCCCGTTTTTCTTCTTGGCAACTGTTGTAAGGCCGACTGCAAGAATAGCGATTGGAATTGCAGCTTCAAATACCTGTCCGATTTTTAATCCAGAGTAAGCTGCGGCAGCAGAAAATAGGACCGCCATGATCAATCCCCAAGTCACCGACCAAACAGTCACTTCCGGATATGTTTTTTCCGGTGCCATAATCGGTCGGTATTCTTCACCTTTCTTTAATTCCTTGTATGCATTTTCCGGAAGAGCGCTCATTGATGGACCGTCTTGTTTCATGGATACTCCTTGTGCTGCTTACAGGTATCAGTATTCAATGCAAACAACTGAAACCCTTATGGCTTATACACTGTGCTGGCTGCCAGTGCTATTTTTAATCATGATGTACCTGCATCTATGGACATGTTCTCCACCATGTGATTCAGGTTCTTCAATAATCCCTGATTCAATTATTTGAAATTCCTTAAAATGTTCTCTTAAATCGGAATCAGTAAAATAATGTATAGGTTTTCCTATCCTTGATTCATTAGTATTCGGCTCAATTTCTTCTCCTTTGCCAAAACTTTCTTCCAATTCAGACATCACAACAATAAATCCATATCCATGTTCCTTTAATTGGTTACGAAATTTATCAATTACTACCTTTCTTTCCTCTTTAAGAAAAAGATGAAGAACATTGAAACAAAATATCGAGTCATATTTTTCAGAATCAAATGGCATATCAAGGATTGAACCATGATAATATTTAATATTTACACTATTTTCTTCGGCAATCTCAATCGCACGTTCAGAGATCTCAATTCCAATGACTGTAAATCCTGAATCCACAAATAATTTTGCGTTCCGGCCATATCCAGCACCAGGTATCAATATCGAATTAATTCCTAAGTCGATAAATTTATCTTTTGCTATGAGAGCGGATTTACATGGGTTAAATGTCCATATAATTCCCTCGTCATTAAATCTCTTATTCCAATATTCCTTTTGGTTCATTTTTATCTTGTTGAAGTGTCTTTGTCTATACTTGCAATCGAAGTCAAACAGCTATGGATTGTGTATTATTCTTTATTCTGTACTCTGACTTCTGTTTTCTTACTTACTCTTTTCAACCCAAATCTGTACCAGATTCAGCACTGTCTCCACTGCTTTTTCCATTCCCCATACATTAACCCATTCAGTACAGCTATGATAATTTGATCCACCGGTGAAGATGTTCGGTGTCGGCAAACCATCTGCGGTAAGCCGTGAACCATCTGTGCCGCCCCGGATGGGAGTCCATAACGGTTGTAATCCGGAACGTTTCGTTGCTTCATAAAGATAGTCGATCACGCGAGTATCTTTCTCCAATTCTTCCCGCATATTTCTGTACTGTTCGTTGATTTGAATTTCTATTTTTGCTTTCGGAAATAATGGTTGGACTTCGGCAACAACATTTTCTACGATCTTCTTTAAATCATCTAACCCAGATGTTTTGAAATCCCGGAAGAGAAGCTTTACTGTTGATTTACCTACGCCGCCTTCGAGTACGTATGGATGGATGTAGGGTTCATATCCTTCTGTTGTCTCCGGTGCCTGGTGTTTTGGCAGACGCGCGATAATTTCAGAAATGACACGGACGGAATTGATCATGATGTTTTTTGCGCTGCCCGGATGGATGTCGCGGCCATGAACGGTGATAAGGCATGAGTTGGCGCTGAAAGTCTCTTTGTTTAATTCACCGGTGGTATCGCCGTCCAGTGTATAAGCGAATTGCGCCCCGAACTTTTTGAGGTCGAAGAACTTTGTTCCCGCTCCGACTTCTTCATCCGGAGTGAAACCAACCTTGATCTCTCCATGCGGAATTTTCGGATTAGCGATTAATTGCTGGAGAGCAGTCATGATAATCGCAATGCCCGCTTTGTCATCGGCGCCAAGCAATGTTGTGCCGTCGCTTGTCACGATCATTTTACCTAATGCCGTTTTCAGTGCTGGATTATCAGATTCCCGAATGACAATATTTGAATCTCCCGGTAGGACGATATCACCGCCTTTGTACTCTTTGATGACCTGCGGTTTTACATTTGCGCCGCTGACTTCCGGTGAAGTGTCCACGTGTGCGACAAATCCGATGGCAGGGACTTTTATTGAGACATTGGTAGATAGTGTCGCCATCACATATCCATGTTCGTCAATGCTTACTTGCGGTACGCCGAGGCCTTTTAACTCCTTGAGCAGTAAATTGAGCAGGTCAAACTGCTTGGCGGTGCTAGGGTAAGACTCGGAGTCTTCTTTCGATTGTGTGTCGATGACGACATAGCGAAGAAACTTATCAAGTACGGTTTCGGTCATAATATGTCCTTTCTTAAAAGGGAATGCAGGGCAGGATACTATCCCATCCTACACAAAATGTTAGTGCGTTAAGATAGAAAGAAGGCATCACAAAAGCAGTAGAAAAAAAATGGAAATACTTCTCTTGCACTAATCGTTAATTGTTATTATTATTTTATCAATCACAATAAAAATCGGACGCGCCACCGATGAAATGTTTCATTTTCTTTACAGTATTTGTAATCATTTGTGCTTCAATGTCATTAGAAGCCCAGATTGTATCCTTTCCATATTCAGAATCCTTTGATGGTATCATCGCCCCCGCATTACCGACGGGTTGGAGTGTTAATGGATTTACCATGAATACTTCCACGTTCCGATCATCTCCCAATTGTGTCTCTACAACAGGCAATACAGTAACAAAATCGATCACTTCGCCCATCTTTAATTTTACGGATCGCATTCCAGAAAATCTGGTCTTTTGGGAGCGGCGATCGAGCACGGCAGCGGCATATCGTTTTGAAGTGCGGGCGTCTCTTGATGGAACGGACTTCAATATTCTCTTAACTCACTATGAGACGATCACTTCAACTTCCGGCTATGTACAGCGTATTGTTAATCTTACGGGAAGCGGATTACAACAGCAACCGAATGTCCGATTCCAATGGCAGTTGCTTGGGGATAACACCAACACTACTGGAGTTCTGCGGATTGATGATGTATCATTAACCATCTCAACCGGATTGGATATTGGAATGACATCGATGGTTGTTTCTCCGGCCAATGCGACTCGCAAGGACGCACTGTCTCTTTCTGTTTGTGTGAAGAATTATGGATCGCTTGCAGTATCTAGCTTTTCGGTTCAATTCTTTTCTGATGATAATCTCAATGGCATCGCGGAATCAGGTGAACAATTCTCTGTGGTCGGTGGACTTGCACTCAGCCCCGGCGATTCTCTAATTTGTGAAACTACGCATTCATCAATAAAGGCAGGCGAACATTGTTTCATAGCTGTTATCGGATTTTCTCAAGACGAAAATAAAGCGAATGACACCATGCACGTAAGCGTCAATATTCAGTGCATGAAAGGTGACTTGCTCATCAATGAAATTATGTATGCACCAACCGGCGATGAACCAGAATGGGTGGAATTCTATAATGCCGCTCCCGACTCAATCAATTTGAAGAATTGGAAAATCTCGGATAGCAATATATCGACAAAATCTATTATCTCGACGACTGACATATGTATGGCTCCGAATTCCTATCTCATCGTAGCAAAGGATTTGAATTTTAGTACGATACATCCAGGTGTAATCTCTGTTATAGCTAATTTCTCAGCGCTCAATAATACTACTCCCGATGCTGTAGTTCTTTATGATGCTTTATCCCGTTCGATCGATAGTGTTATGTATCAACCGAGTTGGGGAGGACAAAATGGAAAGTCGCTTGAGCGGGTCGATGTATATACATCAAGCATCTCGGCTGCGAATTGGGGAACATCTCAGGATTCACTGGGTTGCACTCCTGGGAAGATCAATAGTATTGCGCGGTTGGAATATGATCTCGCAATAAATAATTTGACGCAAACACGAATTGTATCCAATGGGAAAATGGTATCCGTTATTAATGTGACTGTTCAGAACATCGGAAGACAGACAATAGATAGTGTCATTGTACATTTCTACGAGGATCGCAGTCGTTCTATGTATCCGGACACATTGGAATTATTGCAGAGCGTTGTTTCGACTCAGAGAATCTTTTCAGGTGATTCAGTGCAGATATCCGAATCATTGCCGCAACTTGCCGCAGGCGAAATGAATATTGTAGTTGTCGCTGAAAATTGGAGCGATGAACGATTGAGGAACAATCGGGCTTCGGTTACGATCAAAATCGGTTATGAACCACGTTCACTTATTATTAATGAAATTATGTATGATCCTCTCGACGGTCAGAATGAATGGTTCGAGTTATATAATCGAAGTTCTCAACCAGTCGATCTTGCACATTGGACATTCAACGACAGAGCAACTTCGAGCGGGGTGAATTCGTTTGTCATTTCGGACTCTGCAATGATGGTGTTATCCGGAGGATTTGCTGTTGTTGCCGCAGATTCGACGGTTTGTAATATCTTTCCCAATTTGCGAAGCCCTCATCCCGATATCTCTTTATCCATTCTCAATCGTTCCAGTGGATTCAGTTTTAACAACGATGGTGATGCGATTGTACTGAAAGACCTTACAGGTCAAACTATCGACAGCATTGCCTACTTGCCTTGCTGGCATAATCCGGATGTCGTTGATACACGCGGACGATCCCTGGAGCGTATTAATCCGAACATAGCCACGAATGATCCGCGTAATTGGAGTACGTGTACGAACATTGTGGGAGGAACACCGGGAAAGATCAACAGCGTGATGACAACAAGCGCAGTGAGCAACTCTGCGATTTCTATTTCACCCAATCCATTCTCTCCCGACGGCGATGGCTTCGAAGATTATTGCATAATTCATTATAATTTGCCGATGCATACATCGACATTGAATATAAAAATTTATGACATCAAAGGGAGATGTATCCGAACTCTTGCGAATGGAGAACTTGCTGGAACACAAGGCGAAATTATTTGGGATGGTTTAGATGAGAACAGGCAAAGGGCTCGGATTGGCGTTTATGTTGTTTATCTTGAAGCGACTGACCGGTCAAGCGGCAGAGTTGAACGAGCGAAGGCGGTGGCGGTTGTGGCAACAAAGTTGTAGTCCCAAATTCGTACAAAGGTGTCACGAAATAGTTCGCGACGCTCCGGTAAAGCGACCACCTCTCCATGTTCTACAGTCTTCTCGAAAGAGGTTCGATTTTAAGTTGTGTGTGGTTTTTCCAGCTTTCCCAATCCCCACCAAAAGAGCGCAAAAAATAATCCGGGATACATTGGTTCAATACCAAACCAATATGTTGGTACACCATGGTAGGCATTGATGTGACCGGAGATAAGACTTGCAGTTGAAATAAAACAACCATTTACCATAGCTCCGAATGCATATACTGCTGGAATCTTCAACCGATCAAAATAGCTTGCTAAGACCGGCACCAATAATCCTGGAATAATGCATGAACCGATTGTATACCAGATGCCTACAACTGAAGGAATTATTATGGCCAGCGCTATTGAGAAAAGTGCGGAGAATACAAGTCCGATTTTTGTCCATCGTTGAACTATAATCGAATCTTGCGCTGCATTCTTCCACCGACCAACAATGTCTTTTCCGATTGTAATGGCTGAGATAAGTGTGAGACTACTCAATGTTGACATAATAGTTGCCAACATACCGATATAAAACATGCCTTTTGCAATTGTCGGTAACGTTACTTCTGCAAGAAGTGGATAGGAATACATCGGTTGTGACAATGTCGGAAGAGAAGCGCGCGCGTACAACCCTGCTGTCGTTGTCATAAAATCGAAAACGAACCAGAAGAGGACGGAAATAAGTATCCCTCTCTTTGCCGTTGTGCCGTCTTTTGCCGCATAGCATCGCTGATGGAATGCCGGATCGACGAGCGTCCATAGGGCGATGAAGAACCAGACAGCAATATATTCCAAGCTGTGCCCGCCGTGCCACGTGAGTTGTGTCGGTGAAACATGGCTGCGAATATAATCCAGACCGCCAAATTTTGTGAAAGAGAAAATTACAACAAGCCCAAAGCCGAGGAACATCATCACGAATTCAAATGCGTTTGCCCAGACATCAGAACGGAAACCGCCTTTGTAGAGGTACACAACTGTCAGGAAAGTAGTAATAACAATGCAAAGAGTAAGATCAACTCCAAATATTAATTGCGCAAGAATGCCGAGCATCAGGACGTATGCGGCTGGTGTTACAAGGAAGAATGTGAGAATACCACCGGCAATCGCAGTCCGCTTATCATATGCCTGTTCAAGTTTATCGGGGATCGTGAAGAGATTGGTCGCACGAACTTTCTTTGCGAGGAATATTGCGAAGACGAAAGCAAAGATATAATATGGAACACCAAAAACAATCCAGTTGGAAATACCAAACCGATAAGAATATTCTCCAACACCGAGAATCCCTCCATACCAAGTGGAAACCAATGTTGCCACAAACATCGGTAGTGTCAGTGTGCGGCTTGCGAGAAGATAATCATCTGCACCGGATTTTCGTTTTCGCGCTGCTCGAAATCCGATAAAGATTACAGCGGCGAAGTAGAGAATGATCAGTATAATATCGAGAGGGGCAAGATGAACCATAGGCGATTGAATGCCTGAAATGTGTAATTGCTCGTTATTCATGGTTTAGTATTCCTTGCGTATTTTCGATGGATGTCAACGTATGGAGGCGAGTGATCATACTGTAATTATTTTAAAGGATTCATCACGAAGGCGATAAGATCGCCGCTCCGGACTTTGATGTTCACATGAGATGAGACAACGAGATTGCTCGTACTTTCGCGAATGCCAAGCTGAAGCGATTCATTGTTGAGGTTCCATTTTAATCCTGTAGTGACGATCGCGCTGCATCGAGAAAGTGGTAGAAGCGATATACTCGTTCCGACAGGGAGAGTAATTTTTAATGTATGACCGACGGGTATAAACTCTCCCGTGTCGTCAATGAATTTAATAGTCGTTTTTCTTGAAAACTTTGCCAGCGCACTCAGATTACCGATAGCATGATCAAGCCGCCCACCCGTCGCTCCTAGTACTACGATTTCAGTACATTTCTTTCGTATTGCTGCAGTCAGTGCTTTTTCCAAATCAGTAGAATTCTGATCTTTCAGTTTCTGTTTTGCAACTTTGCTGAAAACGCGAAGTGTTTCCTTCCGTACGGAATCAAAATCGCCGATGATAAGGTGCGGAATGCTGCCGAAACGAGCAGCACTGTTGGCTCCTCCATCTGCACAGATAAACCAATCGGCTGATAACAGATATTTTCTGAAGAGCCGTTTGCTGGGCGGATTACCGTTCGCAAGAATGAGTGCGCGTTTCATAGTGTCGGTCTCTATAAAACTTTGAGTTCAACTCCAGCCCACAACCACCGTCCCGGCAGCGGAACGCCGACGATTTCTACATATGATTGATTCAACAGGTTCGTTCCCTGAATAAACACATTTATCCGCGAAAACGATTTGTTTATTTTTGCCTCTACGAGCGTATAATGTGTTCCATCTAATTTAATTTTATGTGTGGCACTGATTGTTCCATGAATGGAAAGAAGCAGAGTGCCAGTGACCACTGCATTGAATTGATGCCTTGGATGTGTGAAGCTGTATAGCGAGCTGTAGACGGTTCCTCTGTCGATGCGAGAATCCAAGTATGTATAACTTACAAGAAGACTCTGGAGTGTGAAGTCGTTTGCTGATTCCCGATCTGCAGAGAACCCATCTCTCCATTGGAGCGATGCCTCAACACCGCGAGTTACAGCAGAAGTAAAATTTGTGGCATGATAAGCAATGTCGGAAGAAGAAAATTCAACATAATCTATGAGATTCGCTTGGTCGCGCTCAAACACTGAGGTCGAGAATTTTATTTGCGGATGAAGATAGAAATCTGTACCCGCTTCATACGACCATCCGGTCTCTGGTTTTAAATTCGGATTTCCAATTCTTGAGGGACTGGTATAATACAATTCTGTATAACTTGGCGCTCGAAAAGAACGCCCTGCCGTCAAGAATATCTTGGACAGTGTTGAAAAGAGATATCCCACATCGAATGTCGGATTAAATTGGTCGCCATACTCCGAATGAATATCCTCTCGCATTCCGAAATCCATGAGAAAAGTATTTTGAAGTATGCTATGCACTGTTGCAAGGAAACCAAGAGAAGATCGTTGATGATTCTTGAGATTCGTGCTTGTAATGTCTTCACTATTCCCTTCGATTCCTACAATCAAAGAAATGGATTCATACGCCTGAATGATAGATTGAAGTTCACCGTTGTACGAATTTGTTGTATTGATGTTGACGAATTGATCAGGTGTGCGGAGATCATACATAAATTTATCATAATGCCTTCGGTATGAAAATTTTGGCTGGATGATGGACGAAGGAAGCGTAATTTTTGTTGTCGCACTTAAGAATGTTGTCTCTGTCCACTCTTTTGATGGCGACGGTCCATAAAAATCAAATGCACCGAACGCTTTATTGGTATATCCTCCAAACACCGAGTAAGTCCCAAAGGGAAACTCCACAGTGTTGTTTGATGAAATACTTGTAATTTTAAAATCAGTATCGAATTGATAACCATCCGAGCGCCGGTGCTCAATGGCGTTTGATGAATGAATACTGGGAGAAGAAAAATCGTAGTTCCCAGAACCATTTACGAAGCCGTACTCACCTCCACTCAATTTCAACGAGAGAGATTGCTGGTCGGGTATTCTTGTGATAATATTAATGACACCTCCATAGGCATCTGGCCCGTAAAGAGCGGAACCAGCCCCCTTGAGAACTTCAATCCGTTCAATTTGATCCAAAGAAATAGGGAGGTCAAAATTATGATGCGCAGTTTGCGCATCGTTCATGCGGACACTATTGAGCAGGATGAGCTGTTGACCAAACAAAGCGCCTCGTATGCTCACATCTGATTGGACTCCAAAGATTCCACGCGGTTGGATATCGACATTTGATTCCCGTTGCAACAATTCTTCCACTGATGTTACCCCTAATGTTTTTATCAGCTCCTCGTCAATGATATCGATTGTTCGGCTTACGTATAAGGAATTTGTCGGTATACGGCTTGCAGTCACAACTATCGGTTGCATTGCCACTGTAATAGAATCTTTTTCTTGCGCAGCTACCCTAAACTGAATCAAGCAGATCAGAAGAAGTAAAAACGGGAAACCTTTCATGTGTTCCTTTTTTATCATTGCATTACAAAGTTACAGAATTACCTTTACTGAATCAAAAATTACGAGAAGCCGTCTCAAAAATAATATCCTGACAAGCTGAAATGGGTCCGTTATCCATGTTTTGATACTTTTATAATTGTAAAGACATACTAAACACATAGTTTCGCTCAGCCGCGGGAAAGAATTCTTGACCCTCGCCACTCATTGTATAAAGGGCATCGAACAGATTATGAACTTCGCCTCGCACTGTCAGGTATACACCGGATCCAAACGCGAATCGATAGGTCATGGCAGCATTGACTATGAGGTACGAATCATTTTTCTCATGCTCGTTCTTCGTATTGTCGGTGTAGAAGGCACCAACATATTTAGCATCAAGTGAAGCATTCCATTCATGATATGAATGTATTAGGCGAAGGTTTGCCATAAAATCTGGAGAACCTGCAATGGGGTTGCCATCTAAATTATGCCGGTAAACAATTCCATTGCTTGAACTATCCACAATTGAGTAGGTTACAAGACGATTATAGGAGATCGTTGTGTTGCCATTGATAGAAAATCCATACCCGATAGTTGTTGTCCCGTCAAGTTCCATGCCAAGATGGCGTGTATGGTCAGCGTTGCCGGTCACAGGAACGCCAAAAATATCGACTTGACCGCTTTTGATGAGTTCATCCTGAAACTCCATCCAGAAGAAATTAACGGTGGCTGTTGTCAGTCCATTCCGATACACCCAGCCAAGTTCGAAATCATACAAATGTTCCGGTTTCGCAAGCGGTTTGCTGAAGTCATACGTTACTCTGCCGCCGGCAGTATCCGCTGCGAATTGCGGCGTCATTCCGTAATACGCTTCTTCAGCTGGATAAAGATCTGTTAATCGCGGTTCGCGAGAAGTGTAAGCAAGATTGATGTATACATTGACGCGTTCGTTGACATTATAATTAAATCCCAGCCGCGGATTGACAAAGAAATAAGGAAGTGAAAAATTATTCCCAAGATATTTTTCGTTTTCAATGGCATATCGAGTATAGGCAAATTGAATGTCAGCCATGGCAGTCATACGATCATCCAGCTTATACAATTCGTGTCCATACATGGAGACAATATCTTTTCGTCCATTGTATTCATAAATGTGAAAGTCCGGGTCATAGTTTGCGGGAAGCTGATCGGCGTAGCTGATTTTCCCCCAATGGAGTGAATGATGGAAACGCAACTCAGCACCCAGTGTGAGTGATCCGGAACCGTGATTGATTTCTAACCGTGGAAGCCAACCCCATTGTTTGTTTCCAACATATGCACGAATGAGCAAGTTTGGGAACGATGAAACGCCGAATGTCGAATCGTAACCGACGCGCTCTCTGAACCATACCATTGCCGGCGTTGCATTGCCGTTCGCATCCGGATACGGAATCCAATCGCCGTCATAATCATAATACCCGTCCCCCTGAATATAAAAGAAGGTATTGTTGAACGTGATGTTGGGCGAGAGCTTCCACTCGTGCAGCAATTCGAAATGGGGCTGCGAAAATGCTTCCGATTCCTGCGGCCTTCGATTGGTCGCATAGGTCACTGTATCTTGTGTGCCGTTCAACGTAAAATAATTGTAATTCGAGCGGCGAAGAGAGAGATTGTTATTATAGAATTTCGGAATGCCGTTATACACAAGTCCATCGCTGAACGGGCCTCCGTAAAAATGAATGCGTGTTGTCATCGTTTCGTCANNCTGAGTTGATCTCATCCCACGATTTATCGCGATAGCCGTCTGTTGAAAGTTTGCCAAGCCGTCCGTAAAACATATATCGGCTGTCCACGAGTCCGGAATTAAATGTTGCGGAATATTTACGCGTTGAAAGAACAACAGTATTCGTTGAACCATATTCCTGAAAACCGAGACTGTTTTCGAAGAGTACACTTGGCTGCGGCTGGAAGGGGACAGCCAGTATATTTACGGAACCACCGATTGCCGGGGGGCCGTAGAACGCACTTCCCGCACCGCGCTGGACTTGAATATTCGTTGTGCTGCCAAGCAGGTCGGGAAAGTCGATCCAGTAGACACTGAAATCTTCAGGATCATTTTGAGGAACACCGTTTACCATGACCGATAGCCTTTGCTGTTCAAATCCGCGCAGGTTAATATAACTATACCCGCCGCTGCTATTTCCATTTTCAGAATAGAATGTGATGGAAGGCAAACCGGATAACAAGACAGGAACATCTTGAACAGAATATTGTTTCTGAATTTCAGAATGATTCAAATTGGAAAAAGTAACCGGTGAAATTCGCTCTACTGCATGCGTTGCTATAATGGTTACTGGTGCAGATTGGTAGACCGTATCTCGATCTGTTTTTTCCTGCGCCGAGGCGATTGTGCATATCAAAAGTACCATAACTTGAATGTGTTTCAACATTTTTTCCTCCTTTTATAAAAACAAAAACCGTTTCCCATAGGATCATGGAAAACGGTTATAGAATAACGTCTTTCGATTTCCCTACGCTGGTATTACCCAGATCAGGTTATAAGGGTGTGATCTCAGCCCGGTCTTCAATAGAAAAGAAGACCGTAGCACCCCATTCAACTTATAGAAAAGAACTCATTCCGTATCCATATACGATATACGGAGAATACTCGAGAAATTTTTAAACTATAATTCAAATATACTCTGCAGAACGTAAGATGTCAAGGGCTTATTTATTCTTTTTCGGGTTTAATACCCCGCAGCCGGAGGCCGCAAAATGATATCCCTCAAGGCGGGATATCAATAGCTACGAAGACATCCCTCTCTAAATATTAGCGTTAGCTTGTGTCTGTATTGTTTTAGTACTGATAATCCTGTTCAATATTTTTATGTGTGTCAAGCGTCGTACGCCACAAATATATTTGTTCATTCTTATTTCCTGCCACCAAACAAGCAAAATAAACCATATTTATAAAACAGATTAACATCTACGAATCCTGCTTTTTTCATCATTTCTAATTGTGAGTCTAAAGTGTCAGGAACATTGTCTTTATTACTTTTATATTGGGATGGAATATATTCCAATGACGTATCTCTTCTTGGACTTATTTTTGCCTCATACTTCAGTATCCATTCTTTCCATATAATTAAATCTAGTTGCTCCAATTCTTGGGAAGGAGACAAAACCGGATCATAATTTATGAATAAGCCGCCAGGTTTCAATTTGGCATAAATATATTTAAACAAACGACCTTTTTCAATCCCGTTTAAATGATGTATTGCTAATGATGAAACTATAAAATCTGCATCATCTTCAATAACAGATGAACCATAAAGATCTTGAAATGAAATATGAACGGTTCTCTTGATATTAGTGTTCGGAATATTTTTTCTTGCAGATTCAAGCATATGTTCTGAACCATCGATTAATGTTGAGAGAAGGTTTTTATGAACGTCTAACAGTGCTTTCGTTATAGCGCCATCCCCGCATCCTAAATCAATGACATGAGGATTTATTATTTTATTATTAATATAAAATGAAAATATTAGTTTTATTAATTGTAGTACATGTTCTCGTTGGGGAATATATATATCACTCTCTCTTAAGTATTCATGGGCAAATCCGTTATTTGTCCATTGAGTTTTACTAAAATCTGTTTTTGAATTTTTCATCGGTTTTCCATCATACTTCTCGTCTTTTTAATTTTTTATTTCCAATTCACTTGTGGCTGCATAATGCCTAACGTTTCTCATAGCCGCATATAAATGATATCCCGCTTCGCAGGACTCTACAGCCACGCAGACATCCTCCTATATTATAACTTTCAAATTGTACTAAACAGTCAAAGTGTGTTTCCTCTTCTATAGTTCATGCTGTAACTTTCAATTTTGTACTAAACCTATACACGCCATGCTTAACGTACCACGCTNNCGGGAAGCGCCTGGTTAGGCGGCGAACCAATTATTCTAATAACTAGATTCCATGAATCCATGCTAAAGCATCTTTCACAGATCGAAAGACAGCGACCTGTTTAGCATTTCCTTTTTGCAGACCCCTGTAAGTTTCGTACATTCGTCCTAAACCATAAGAGAAATCTTTGGAAACAACGATAGCGAATTTAGTGATTGCTTTTGTTACGTCCATTGACGATGCGAGCATAGCTATATCTTGTAACTTGGCTCCAGTCATATCTAAAGCCTCTTGTACCTGACCTGCGTCTAGCAACTCGTCGTAGCCAATGACGTCTTTTCGTGACCAGACTTCACGCTGATAAGCAATAAAGTCCTGCATTGTAACAACTCCAAATGCCCTGGCTTGAACTAACCGCTGATCATGGTCAATCTGATACTCAACAGGCATTATGAATCCTAATAAGCTATATTTTCTCGCCGCCTAACGGACCGGCAACTAAGCTGCGGCGTTGA
>PLMS01000099.1 GCA_003142575.1 Ignavibacteriota bacterium | reverse complement strand
TACTGTCGGATCATATCGAAGTTGGCAGTGGAAAATCCTTTCGCTTTATAGCCAAGATTACGGGCAACAGTGAGCGCTTTCAGAAAAACTTCCGGCATGATCACCGCAGAACCGAAGTTTAATACCACACCGCTGTTGATGAGATCCTTGACGGAATTCACGAACACTTTGAAATCCCGAAAACTCAATTCACCGGTTGCCGCGCCATCCATCGTTGCCTGTTGGTGAACGATGTCTGTTCCAATCGCTGCGTGTACCGTTACTGGAATGCCAAGGTTGTAGCAATTGGCAAGGATACTTACTTTGCGATTCTTTCCCTTTAGCGCAAGAATTTTTTCCCCAAGTGTTTCACCGTACCCGGCAGTTGTTTCCTTCATTCCTTTTACAAGTGCGAGGTTGATGAAGTCGCCTGTTTCTTTGGACATCCCAAACGTTCCGTCCATCAGATTGAGCGCTACATCTTCTGAAGTATGTCCCCACATCGCCGTTTCGACATCGTGGATGGAAGCTGCACTGTTCATTGCCACATGCGTGATGACACCGCGTTTGAGTAAATCGACAATGAGGGGTGAGAGTCCGACCTTGATGACGTGTGCCCCCATCATAAGAATGACAGGTTTTTTCTTCGCGCGAGCGCGGACGATGTCGTTCACGAGATCGCGTAATTCGTTACCGATGAGAATGCGCGGCAGCGAATCGACAAAATCCTTGAAGCTCGTTTTCTTTGCATCGAGCGGTATGGCAAAATCGTTCGGCGTCACTTTGCTCTTGCGACCTTTGATGGAAATGGTCTTGACGCCGCTGAGGTCTATTTGTTTGAATTTCGTCATATGAGAATTGGCTACTCCACTTTTGCTTTAATCGGTCCATTGATACCGGAGTATTCACGAAGCTCGGAATCTATCGATCCAACAACGACTTTTGTGCTTACTTTCACTGGGATCTTGCGTTCATCGTTTGTCAACCAGATCACAATGTGGCCGTCACTCTTAAACAATCCGCCTTCTTTCATAAGGGGCTCTACTAATACACAATTGAATGTTCCTGCTTCCACTTTAATTTGCTGGTACCCAAGAAACTTTACCGCAAGCTGGTATGTCGAGTCTTTATAGAAATTCTGTAGATATAATTTCTCGCCCGGGCGCGATTTAGAAAAATCCAATGTGCGTACATAATACATCGCTGACACAGCCTCGTGTACATATGGGGGAATCGGATAGCGGTTATCTTTTGTTATGGCGACATGGTTATGTTGATCGAGTTCCGCGGAAAAATCATATTTATATTTTCCTTCACGCACACGCTGTGTAAATCGCCATGGAAAGATCCCTTTCGTATCAATCATTGTTTCGTAACGGTCATCCACTTTATAAAAGAAGGAAAAGGTTGGTGTGGAAACAACTGTGAAGAGCACCTGATAACATTCTTTGCCATGGATTGTATCGATCGCGGGAATAGAAAACACCGCTTCCCCTGCTGTGATAAAACTGTAACCTACATCGTAGACCAATCGTTCGCCAACAGAAAAAGCAGATTGATTGAGATTTCGAAGGTCGTCGTCAGATTTTGCGGCAGGCGTATCTTGTGCTTGAATTTGGGAGATGACAGCAGTCAGAAAGGAGATCATACACACAATACAGAATTTTTTCATTCACAATGTTCCAATCTAAAATTACCAAGTATCAGCTTCGCAGCAGCACCTAAAACCTGATGTACTGAAATTTGATCCATACAATCGTTCCCTTGGCATTCACCACCTTTGCAGCGCGGACAACGTACTGGATCGGGAATAAAGATCGCCTTTTTGTCGGTCAATGGTCCCCAGCGTTTTGGACTCATCACACGGATAGGTGGATAGAATCCGATTACCGGAGTTCCGACTGCAGCAGCAATATGCAATGGACCGGTGGAATTCGCAACAAATAGTTTCGCTGTCTGAATGAACGCTGCAAATTCTTTCAAGTTCAGTGTGCTGATAAAAGGTTTCACACTATTCTCTGCTTCATGCGCAACACGATGTACAAGCGCTTCTTCTGTCTTCCCACCCGTAATCACAACCTGATAACCGAGCTTTGTCAATTCAATGGCGAGTTGAGCAAAGCGTTCCGGTTTCCAATCTCGTGCCGAGTTGCCGCTTCCCGGATGCAACAATACTAAACGGTCGGTGTCCGAAATTCCTAACGATTGGCGAACATCAGAAGCTGTTTTTTTCTCCTGTTGGGAGATAATAATCTTTGCTTCGGGCTTCGATGATACCGTGTGTCCCAAACCTTTCAAGAGCGAGAGATTGTATTCCGCTTCGTGCTTTTCCGCAGTCTTGCGATGTTCGTAGATTTTCTTGTTGAAAAGGAACGAGTACCATCGATAACCAGTTCCAACACGTACCGGAATTCTCGCAAGCCACAATACTAAAGCTATACGAAAGCATGGAAATGCTACCAATACTATATCGAAATGGGCATTTCGAATTTCCCTCAGCATCTCAAAGAACGGTCTTGCCTTTTCGTCTCTGCTATAGAGAAGAGTACCTGCAATACCCTCAACCAACATGCTGGTATAGCTGCTTACCAACATCGTCACACGTGCGTTCGGGAAGTTTGATTTAAGCGCTTCGACGGTCGGAAGTGTGAGAATGACATCTCCAATACGGTCTGTCCGAACGACTAAGATATTCTGCAAGCGCTGTAGTTCCACTCCATCGAGAACCTTTCGGAAGGTTAGCCCTGTTTAGAAAATTATTCACAGTCAATATAACGAGCGATGGTGGGAGATGCAAGAAAAGTGATGAGAAGTTGAGCCATTGAGTCTAAAAAATGAACGTCCGAACCATTTATAACTTGTCAATTCATTGATTCCCTCGGAAACCTTTCCGATATTAGCCCCACGAAACTTTACAGATGTTGCTCAAAGCTCCATGCTTTGAGAATTGCCCAGCTGTTCACACCGACATNNCAAAATATTATGGAGTTCCTATGAGACACACCAAAGTGATCATCATGGGCGCAGCGGGACGGGATTTCCACAATTTCAATACCGTTTTCCGCACGGACGACCGCTACGAAGTCGTCGCGTTTACCGCAACACAAATTCCAAACATTGAGGAGCGTAAGTATCCTGCTGAGCTGGCAGGAAAGCTCTATCCAAACGGTATTCCCATCTTTCCAGAATCGGAACTACCCCGACTTATCAAAGAACTGAGTGCAGATGAGGTTGTCTTCGCGTACTCAGATGTTTCGTTTAACTATGTGATGAGCAAAGCAGCCCTCGTGATGGCCTGTGGTGCTGATTTTAAATTGCAGGGCGCGCATCCAACGATGCTCAAGAGCAAAGTACCGGTCATCGCTGTCGTTGCAGTGCGCACGGGATCCGGCAAGAGCCAGACTTCGCGCAAGGTATGTCAATTACTCCGCGCAGCCGGAAAAAAAGTCGTTGCAATCCGTCACCCGATGCCGTACGGCGACCTGGTGAAACAAAAAGTGCAGCGCTACTCTTCGCTGGAGGATTTGAAGAAGTATGATTGCACGGTTGAAGAAATGGAAGAATATGAGCCGCACATCGTCAACGGAACGATCATCTACGCCGGAGTCGATTATGAAGCGATCCTTCGCGCGGCAGAGAAGGAAGCCGACGTGATCGTGTGGGACGGCGGGAACAATGACATGTCATTCTATCAACCCGATCTCACTATCGTGGTAGCTGATCCGCATCGTCCGGGACATGAGATATCATACTATCCCGGTGCAGTCAATATTTATCTCGCCGATGTTGTTGTCATCAATAAAATAGATACAGCCTCGCGCGAAAATATCGACATTGTTCGGAAAAATATCGTCAGCATCAATCCGAAAGCAATCATCATTGAAGCGGCATCGCCCATTACTGTAGAAGATGAGACCGTTATCCGCAACAAGCGCGTGCTGGTGGTGGAAGATGGACCCACATTGACGCATGGTGAGATGACGTTTGGAGCCGGTATGGTTGCCGCTCGAAAATATGGCGCAAAGGAAATTGTCGACCCGAGACCATGGGTCGTTAATTCTATTGCGGAAACATTCAAGAAATATCCGCATATTGGAACATTGTTACCGGCAATGGGATATGGCGGAAAACAGATTACGGATCTTGAGACGACGATCAATACAGTCGAATGCGACTCAGTCATCATCGGCACACCGATCGACCTACGCCGTATTATTAAGATGAACAAACCAAGTACACGCGTCCGCTATGAATTAAACGAAATCACAAAACCGGACTTGAATGAAATCCTGAACACTTTTATGAAAAAACATGGATTGAAATGATGCCGCTGTGTGGCATCATCCCAACATGTTTTCAGTTGGGATCCAGATATTGGACACACACGATTTTAAATTTTTGATAAAGAGGTAGTAGGGGCGAGGTTACCTCGCCCCTACAAGGATTACACAAGGAGAAAAAAATGAAACGAGATTTCCTCGGTATTGCAGACTGGTCAACGAAGGAATTGATGCAAATCCTCGACCTATCAAAAAAAATGAAAGCAAATCCAAAAAAGTTTGCAAAATCTTTAGAAGGTAAATCGGTGGCATTAATTTTTGAAAAGCAGTCGCTGCGCACGCATGTGACATTTGAGATCGGCATGAAACAATTAGGTGCCAACACAGTGTATCTGACCAATGCCGATATCAGTCTGGGCAAACGCGAATCCATCTATGATGTTGCGAAAAATCTAGAACGATGGGTCGATGCCATTGTCATCCGAACGTTTGCACAGAAGAATATCGACGATCTTGCAAAGTTCGCAAAGGTGAGTGTTGTCAATGCTCTGACAGACTTCGAACATCCGTGTCAGGCAGTTGGTGATTTTTTTACCATTCAAGAACACCTCGGCTCTTTTAAGGGAAAGAAACTCGCGTGGGTTGGTGATGGTAATAACGTCTGTCACTCGCTTATGCTCATGGCAGCAAAAGTAGGAATGGATTTTATTGCGATTACTCCTGCAGGTTTACAACCTCAGTACACGGTAGTAGAAAAAGCTATGGAACTCGCTGCAACCACCGGAGCAAAGATCGAACTCTCGTGCAATCCATCGGAAGGCGTACATGATGCTGATGTTATTTACACAGACGTATGGGTCAGTATGGGTCAAGAGGCAGATTTCCATACGAAGATGAAAGCGTTTGCAGGATTTCAAATTGATGCCGAGTTAATGAAACAGGCAAAACCCACAGCCATCTTTATGCACTGCCTGCCGGCACACCGCGGAGAGGAAGTAACAGATGAAGTGATGGACTCACCTCAGTCCGTAGTATTTGATGAAGCAGAAAACCGGCTTCACACACAGAAAGCTATTCTGCATACGCTGTTGAAAGATAAGGGACGTGAAAAACTCCATACTCGTGGCAGTCGGCGGAAACTCGCTCATCCGAGCCGGACAGCGCGGAACAATCGCCGAACAGCTCGTAAACGCTAAGCTCACCGCAGAAAGTCTTGCAGGAATTGTAGCGCGGGGCTATGCGCTCATCGTATCGCATGGCAATGGTCCGCAGGTTGGCGCGCAATTGCTGCGTTCGGAGGCCGGCTCATCGCAGACGTACACACTTCCACTTGATGTGTGTGTCGCCATGACGCAAGGTGAAATCGGTTTTCTGCTGCAAAATTCCATGCAAACGGCATTCCGCAAACAAGGAATCAAACGTTCTGTTGTTACTGTCGTCACACAAGTCGTTGTGGACAAAAACGATCCTGCATTTCATCGACCGACAAAACCGATCGGTCCGTTTTATTCCAAAGAAGTTGCAGAACGGAAGAGAAGGGAATTGAGCTGGAGTATCGTTGAAGATGCTGCTCGCGGTTACCGCCGTGTTGTCGCTTCTCCGCTTCCAAAAGATATCATTGAATTGGAAGTAATAAAAGATTGTTTAGAACACAATACTGTCGTCATAGCTGTAGGTGGCGGTGGAATTCCCGTGATACTTGAAAATGGAGAAGTCAAAGGTATTGAGGCGGTGATTGATAAAGATCGCGCGTCTGCATTGCTCGCCTCAAAATTGGGTATCGAGCATCTTGTCATCTCGACGGAAGTGCCTGAAGTCTATATCAATTTTAAAAAATTTAATCAGCTGGCACTTCGAATCAGCACAGTCGCAGAAGCAAAAAGACATCTTGCCGATAGACAATTCAGCGAAGGCAGTATGAAACCAAAGATTGAAGCTGCGCTTGACTTTCTTTCGGCTGGCGGGCAGCGCGTGACAATTACCGATCCCGAACATCTCCTTGGTGCGTTGGAAGGCAAAGCAGGAACGAGGATAACTTTGTAAACTTCAAATCACAAATATCAAAAATATCCCTCGTTCCCAAACTCTGTTTGGGAATGTGAATTGATGAAGCTCAGCTTCGAATAACAAGAAGACTTCGATGGGGCGCAGTCGCTATAAAATATATAATACAGAAGTTCCACATTTTCTGACAATGACGATTGTAGATTGGTTGCCGATATTTGCCAATCGAGAAATAGCGGATATAATTCTTGATTCATTGAGATATCTCCAGGAAGAGAAAAAGGCAAAACTCTACGCTTATGTTATTATGGAAAATCATTTTCACTGTATTGTTCAAAGCGATGAGCTTAGGAGGGTGATACAATCATTCAAGTCGTACACAGCGCGCGCTATTATTGATTACTTCACAGAACAAAAGAATACGGATATACTCAAGAAATTGAGACAGAACAAATTGAGCCATAAAACAGCGAGTGAATATCAGGTTTGGCAGGAAGGGAATCATCCTGAAGAGATAACGACGGATGAGATGATGCATCAGAAGTTGGAATATATTCATAACAATCCTGTTCGGCGTGGGTATATTGAAGAATCTAGTTATTGGCGTTATTCGAGTGCACAGAATTATGAGGGCAAGAAGGGATTGATAAACGTAGAAATGGAATGGTGAACAAAGAAAGCAGAGCTTTCGAATTACACTCCCAAGCAGAGCTTGGGAGCGAGATAAAAAGTGAGACAAGAGTGTTATATGAGAAAACATTTATTTAAGATTTTTCTTTTTTTGTTCATTACTCTTTTTTCCAATATAGTTTTCTGCCAGGACAGCCTCTACTTAATAGGCACTATTACCGGAAAATCCACAACTGAGCAGATTATAGGTGCCAAAGGTGTTGGAGATATTAACGGCGATGGGTATGATGATTTCATGGTCTCCGTCGGGTACCATTCTATACAACTTTATTTGGGTTCGCCAAATTTTAATCTCACGCCATCTGTTACTTTCCATTATCCAGGAAAAGAGACTCCAAATGGTTTGGGGAACATGGCAGGGATTGGTGATGTGAACGGAGACGGTTATAACGATTTTCTCTTAGGAGGCAGCTATGATAATGGCGCGGGTGGCAAAGGGAAAGTGTTCTTGTATTACGGAGGTAAACATATTGACACAATACCCGTTATGGAGTTTTCTGAGCCATGGATAGAGGATCAGTTTGGCTCTGCTCTGCAAGGAGTTGGTGACCTCAACAAAGATGGATATGATGATTTCGTTATTGCTTCGCAGTATAACTGGTCAGATGGAAAAGGCAGGGTATATTTATTTTATGGAGGAGATACGATCTCTTTAGCCAGAAGCATAACGTTTAGTGACACTTTGGGAGGTTATTTTGGAACAAGTGTGGCCAATATCGGTGACATTAATGGAGACGGCTTTGACGATATTGCAATCGGTGCTGAAGTACCATCTGTAGACTCGGGCAGGGTTTATATTTATCATGGTGGAATGAAAATGGATACTATACCGGATACAGTTCTCACCTCAAATCATTTAGATTATAGTTTTGGCAGAATAATAAAAAGTGCAGGAAACTTAAACAAAAATGGAGTAACAAATTTTTGCATTGCAGGGGGAAAAAATATTTTTATATATAATGGACTAAGTGCACCAATTGTGATTAAAGGATATAGCTTAGGTGCTGGAGGCGATATTAATCATGATGGTTATGATGATTTGATTGTTGGAAATGACTGGAAGATAAAAGCTTACCTTGGATCAGATAAATTTGATACAACTAATTACCTTACTATAGATGATCCACAACACTCTTTAGGTTTTAGTACAAATATTTCTATTGCTGGAGATATAAATAAGAATGGATACGCTGATATATTTGCATTCTCTCCGAATTGGCCTAGTCCAGATAGCGTTTTAGGGAAAGTTTTCATCTATTCTTATAAAAAACTAACCGATGTAAAAGAAAACAAGGGAACCACTCCTTATAAATTTGATTTGTACCAGAATTATCCCAATCCATTTAATCCTGAAACAGTTATTAGTTATCAGTTATCAGTAACCAGTAACGTGACATTGAAGGTTTATGATATTTTAGGAAAAGAGATAAGAACTCTTGTCGACGGACTACAAAAAGCAGGATTGCACACAATAACCTTTGATGGCTCAGGATTATCAAGCGGGGTATATTTCTATCGCTTGATAGCGGGACGCTTTGTAACACAAAAATCAATGCCGCTGTTAAAATAGCAGGATTGGAATTTGTTTATTCTTCCAATGTCGAAATATCGCCTTCCGGCAAACCAAGTGCACGGGCTTTGAGAACACGCCGCATAATTTTCCCGCTGCGAGTTTTCGGCAATGATTTTACAAATTCAATCTCCTCCGGTTTCGCTATCGGCCCGACTTCGTGAGAAACATACTTGCGTAATGTCTCGACAAGCGCTTCATCGGGCTCGTGGCCTATCTTCAGAATGACGAATGCATGGATCGCAACACCCTTGATCTCATGCGGCAAACCGATGACAGCATCTTTCTCTTAGGTTGTCATGTTGGGGAACGAAGTGTATATTCAAGTATTCATTTGCTGTGGAGCATAGAGCTTTAACGATATATGAAGAAACCGATTCCAGGACAGAATACCCGCATAAACATTGATCCGTATGCTTCTTTCCGATATCCCGAATTCCAGTATCTCATAGCCGCTTCATTTTTATTGACAATGGCATTGATGATTCAAGAGGTCGCCATTGGCTATGAACTGTACCGCATTACTCACGATCCGTTAGCGCTGGGACTCATCGGACTTGTCGAAGCAATACCATTCATTTCATTTACGCTCTATGGCGGACATGTTGCGGACCGAAGCAGCAAGCGGAAGGTGTTAATGTGGAGTGTCGGTGGAATCGCTCTCAGTTCGTTGATGCTTCAATTTTTTACCCGGCAGCAGGATCAGATTCACCAGCCTGTATTGTTGGCTGCTATCTATGGAGCATTATTTGTCATTGGATTATGCCGGGCATTTCTATCGCCGACAGCAACGTCATTACGCGGGATTCTTGTTCCACCTGCTTTGTTTGAAAATGCTGCAACATGGGGAAGTTCTTCGTGGCAAGTCGGCGCCATTCTTGGTCCCGCTGCAGCCGGATTTCTCTATGCTTGGATCGGTTTTGCTAATACTTTACTGATTGTAACACTGCTTGTCATTTCATCTTTTCTGCTTTATTCTAAAATCAAGGATCGTCCGATTGCCCAGATTGCTCAGCATGATAGTGTTGTCGCAAGCATTAAGGAAGGCATACGGTTCGTTTTCAGCACAAAGATTATTCTCTATTCAATTTCGCTTGATCTTTTTTCCATCCTCTTTGGCGGCGTGATGGCGATACTGCCAATCTATGCCCAAGATATTCTAAAAGTGGGTGCGGAAGGACTTGGAATACTACGCGCTGCCCCATCTATTGGTGCAACGCTTATGCTCATTTTGCTTTCGCGTTTCTCGCCTATGGAGCATGCTTGGAGGAATTTATTTATTGCAGTTGTAGGATTTGGTGTATGTATTTTGATCTTTGCTGTCTCGCCTTGGATGCTGGTCTCAGTGGCAGCTTTGTTCCTGAGCGGTGCATTCGATAGCATTAGTGTGGTCATCCGAGCGACCATTCTTCAGGTAATGACTCCTGATGAAATGCGTGCACGAGTGATGGCCGTGAATGGAATTTTCCTCACCTCATCAAATGAAGTTGGTGCATTTGAATCCGGTACAGCTGCAAAATTACTTGGGACAGTACCATCGGTACTCTTCGGCGGCACCATGACACTGCTCATTGTCGCTTGGGTATATTTTAGGACCGGTGATCTGCTGAAAGTGAAAGTGAAGGGTCGGGCCATTTCCAAGTAGAGATTCAAGTCAATGAATCTGCGCCATCCCCTAATTGAATATTTCAACATCCAGTGTAAGGATGCTCACCACTCATTAGAATAACGTTGAGCGGAAAACAATGGTCATTGAGCGTAATCAGTAAGAAATCAATGATTTTCTTAGGGTAAGAACTTTATGTTTTCTTTGGCATAAATATTGGGACATGATTATTGGAAAGTTCGATAGGAAATATTCTACGGGCATATATGCAAAAGAGCAAGTTGAGAAATCTAAATTTATTTTTTGAGGAGAAACAATCATGGTAGCTTTATTCGTTGTCGCCACAATCCTTCTCTGTGTTGGAATTGAATTACTCCGAGATCGAGCCAAGCAGCGGAAAGCAGCACCATCAGCTGCTCAAATACCGGCAGATCGATTCTTTTTACCGAAAGGATTCTTCATTAGCAAAGCCCACACATGGGTCGAGCTTACATTCGCCGGTGAAGCACGTGTTGGTGTCGATGACTTTGCGCAAAAAGTCATTGGCTCAATTGACAGAATCGAAGTTGCACCGCTCAAAAAGGAATTGAATAAGGGGGACACACTTCTCACTGTGGCACATGGCAATCGTGTGCTCTCGATTCCCGCTCCTATATCCGGTACAGTATTAACGGTGAACGAATCACTGCTTGCTTCTCCCCAAATGCTTCATCAAGACCCATATGTAGCTGGATGGGTTGCCGTGATGGTTCCCAAAAACATTTCAACGGAATTGCGTTTACTTGCCATCGCGGATGATGCGGCGAAATGGCTTAGAAAAGAAGTTAGCCGCTTCCGTGATTTCATAAAAGAGCAGGCACAAATTGGTGTACCGGCAACCGCAGGCGTTACCATGCTGGATGGAGGCGCACCATTGAATGGAGTGCTGGAGCAGTTTAATGAAAACACATGGAATGCTTTTCAGAAAGAATTTTTGAAGGCAGAATAAATACCAAAACGAGAACTGTTGAATCATTTTGGAAAAGATAATGAATATGGAAAAGAAATCAACTCAGAGTGTTATTCCTCAAGGCGAACTGCGATGTGTCTGGATGGACGCAGGGGTAACGGGATTTAAACTTTGTGATCAAGAATTTCGTTGCGAGTCCTGCGAATTCAATAACACCGTCCAGAAACGGCAAATAGGAACTATGAAGCCCCGTAATGAGGAAGAGTCGGTGATCCCCATGGAACAAAAAGCAATGACTGCCGATGCACTCTTTAGAAACACATTGAAGAATTATCTTGAAGGTTTACATGCAGTTGTAGTACCGCAGGATAGAATGTATAATCGCAGTCACTATTGGGTTCAGGAGAACGAGACCGGCAAGTATCGAATCGGAATCAATCACATCCTTGCAAATTTCTTTCAACCGATACTCAGTATCGTTGTCTCAAAAGCTCCATCAAGCATACGACGGCATGATCCGTTCTGCTGGATTATCTTACCGGGGGGCGCCGTTACACTTCGCTCTCCCATCGATGCAACCATTTGCAAGTTTAATCCGGCATTGCAGCAAAAACCGAATTTGCTGGGTATGTCACCGTTTGGCGAAGGTTGGATTATGGAGATTACCACAAAGACGAAAGTACTTCATAGTTTTAGTTCTGCAACTGATTCGCGGCAGAATATCGAACGAACAATGCGAAACATTGAACATTCATTTACACATGCTTTCCGACATAACCATCCTTCAGCAGGGACAACGTTATTTGACGGCGGTATTGGTGTAAACAGCATCGAAAGCACCCTCGGTCCAAAAGTCTACTTAGATGTTGTAAATCGGATAGTACACTTACCTCAATAATCTCAAATAATATCTATTTCCAGCCTTTCCCATTATTTTTTTTGGGAGAGGCTTTCTTTTTATTGAGACTTTAAGCCATTCTCACCGCAGATTGTTGAGTTTATCAACCATGTTTGTTATTGGCACAAATCTTGCCAAAAAAACTGTATATTAATTCAACTTGAAAACTATGCGATTTTTCCATTTACTTGGTTTTCGATTATTTCTCGGTATTGCAGTGATTGTGTTGGTTGGAACGACGCTGTTCACCATGCTTCTTGTAGACTGGCAATCCAGCAAGTATATAGCTTCTGCTATACAATCGGCAACGAATATCAGCGATCTTATTAGTCGATCAACCCGTTACAGTATGCTGCTCAACCGCCGGGAGGACATTTACGAAATTATAAAAACCATTGGAAATGAGCCACGCATAGAAGGAATACGCATCATAAATAAAAAAGGGATGGTTACATTTTCAACGCAAGAATCCGAAGTCGGGAAAAATATCGATATGACTGCTGAGGCGTGCATTGGCTGCCACGCAACAGGGAAGCCGGTCGTTCCGCAGAAAGATCCGACACTCAAGCGCATTTTCGATTCACCAAAAGGATATCGTGTTATCGGTATCATCACTCCTATCCGAAATGATGCAAGTTGTTCCACAAGTGATTGCCATGCGCATAGCTCTTCCCAAACCGTGCTCGGAATTCTTGATGTCATGATCCCGCTTCAGGATGTTGATCAGGATATTGCACAGTTCGAACGTACACAAATTCTTGGGTCGCTTTCACTTGTCGTTCTGCTCACCGGCTTCGTTACCATCTTCATCTGGAGGATGGTCAATATTCCTGTCAAGAAACTTGTGGTTGGGACTCAGGAAATTGTAAAAGGGAATCTCGATTATCGCATTGATGTCCAAACGAGTGATGAAATTGGATCGTTGGGAATGTCCTTTAATCAGATGACGCAGGAGTTAAAACGCGCACGGACAGAACTGACTACTTGGACACAAACACTTGAACAGCGTGTTGCCGAAAAGACAGAAGAGCTTCGCCGTGCACAAAAGCACATGGTACAAATTGAAAAGATGGTATCGCTTGGTACCCTTGCTGCCACTGTTGCGCATGAATTGAATAATCCGCTGGAAGGTATCCTTACATATGCCAAGTTGCTGCGGAAAAAAATAGAGCGAGGAATTCCGTCGGCGGAATCCGCACAAGAAATGATCGGTGAGCTTATGCTCATTGCGGACGAGACTGCGCGTTGCGGCAACATCGTCAAGAATCTGCTGCTGTTCTCGCGGGAGAAAGTAGGCGAGTTTAAAGATTCCGATCTGCGGTTGATCATCGAGCGAAGTTTTAAGCTTATCGACCATCACTTGAAAATGAATAATATTACATCTGTCGTTGAGATGGGGGATAAACAGGTTGTTCTCTACTGCGATCCGCACCAATTGGAAGAGGCGTTGCTTGCGCTTGAGATCAATGCTGTTGAGGCGATGCCCGGCGGCGGTTCGTTCTATGTCCGCGTAGAAGAAGTTGAATATCTCAATGCAGTACAGATCATAGTGCGCGATACAGGAAGTGGAATTCATGAAGAAGATATGCCGCATATCTTCGAGCCGTTTTATACAACAAAGAAAGAAGGCAAGGGTACCGGGCTCGGTCTCTCGGTCGTCTATGGCATTATCGAGCGTCATAGCGGTTCTATATCCGTAGAATCAAAACAAGGTATGGGCACAACATTCACTATTACTCTTCCACGGCAAACTTTTCCGAATGGATAGACACATAATGAAAAAGTAATTACACGGTTGCATTTAGTTCGTTGTTGATTAAAAATAATATCTCAAAGTACCGCTCAACGAATTTAATGTTTGAAATCGGGAAATAATTCCCTCTCCTCACAGGAGAGGGTTAGGGTGAGGTCAAAGAACAAGAGACCCCACCTTAGTCCTCCCCTAAAAGGGGAGGAGATCAGAAAAAAATGGCATTATTGAAAAACATAAGTAGTCACGTTAAAGAAGAATTCTATCAAGGAATATGAATTATGACTGAAAAAAAGTCTGCACCACAAAGCATCATGATTGTTGATGATGAACTGATTGTCCGTGAATCGCTTACGAAGTGGTTCCGGCAAGATGGGTACCGCGTTGAATCGGCGGAAGATGCAAATCACGCACTCAAATTAATGAATGAAGGTCCATGGGATCTGGCGCTGCTCGATATCAAGATGCCCGGAATGAGCGGGCTTGATCTTCAGAAACGCCTCAAGGAGATCGACAAGAACACCAGTGTTATCATGATTACGGCATACGCTTCAGTCGAAAGCGCTGTGCAGGCGCTGAAAGAAGGTGCGTTCGATTATGTTACCAAGCCCATTGATCCGGAACATCTTTCGCATCTTGTCACCAATGCTCTTAAACAGAGAAAATTGGTAGAAGAAAATGTTCAACTTCGCGAACAGATTTCGGATATCGCCAAAGCGAACGAGATCGTTGGTGAAAGTCAGCAAGTCCAGAAAGTGATAGAGCTGGCAAAGACCGTTTCCAAAACCGATACAACAGTGATGCTGCGCGGTGAAAGCGGAACCGGCAAGGAGCTGATTGCGCGGGTCATTCACGCTAACAGCAGCCGTCGCTACTTTCCAATCATTGCCGTCAATTGCGGCGCGATGGTTGAAAGCCTTCTGGAGAGCGATCTCTTTGGTCATGAGAAAGGTTCATTTACTGGCGCACAGTTTCGCAGAAAGGGAAAATTTGAATTGTCTGACGGTGGAACAATCTTTCTCGATGAAATCGGGGCAATCAGCCAAAAAATGCAAGTGCAGCTCTTGCGTGTTCTTGAGACGAAGCAATTCACACGTGTCGGCGGAAACGAAGTCATCTCCAGCGATTTTCGCGTGATCTGCGCTACGAATCGTGATCTCGAAGCAGCTATTAAAGAGGGATCGTTTCGTGAAGATCTCTATTATCGTCTGAATGTTTTTACGATTGTGATTCCCCCGCTGCGTGAACGTCGACCGGATATTCCATTGCTTGCTGAGTATTTCTGCAATAAATATGCAGCTGCTATGCACAAAGCGGTCACTGAAATTAGTCCGAATGCAATGGATATTATGGTACAGTACGATTGGCCGGGCAACGTACGGGAATTGGAAAATGTCATGGAACGTGCAATGGTGCTTGCAACGCCGCCGGCAATTCAACACACCGATTTACCATTCCAGCTTGCATCGAAAGCGCATGGACTGCTGGCAGATTCGATTGCAGCGATTGAGCGAGCTCACATTGAAATGATTCTTCACCGATGCGGATGGAATATTTCGCGGTCGGCGGATATTCTCGATATTGATCGCGTCACGCTGTACAACAAAATCTCCAAGTACGGTTTAAAGAGACCGTAAGCGATGTTGTCGATTCTGATCGTTCCGATTCGGCCGGTCGATCATGCGGAATTAACGTCGCTTATCGCACCGTTAACAAGCGCATTTGAACAATCGGTTTCCATCGAAGAATCGCACTATGTTGACCCGGCGTTCGCATTTGATTCATACCGTAACCAATTCAATTCCACTTCCATCATTGCTGCACTACTCGAAAGCTATCCAACACATCAAGGAAAAATCATTGGAATAACAACGGTGGATCTTTTTGTGCCTGTGCTCACGTATGTGTTCGGAGAAGCACAGTTAGATGGTAAAGTTGCTGTGCTTTCTTCGTTTCGGCTCAGAGAAGAACTCTTCGGATTGGATCCGAATCCCGAGTTAGAACACATTCGCTTATTGAAGGAAGCTGTTCACGAGCTTGGCCATACCTTCGGACTTATTCACTGCCATAGACCGGAGTGCGTCATGCACTCCTCTACTTCAGCAGAAGAGATCGATGTGAAAGGGAAGAATTTTTGCGAAGAGTGTGACCAGACAATAAGGGAAGCAACATCAACGATGAGTTGAATCTTGTTGGACAGCTGAATAACCTGTTCTATACATAAGACAATTTATCGAGCGCCGGTAATATAATTTTCCAATTGCTTGATGGTGTCTTCATGCTGGGAAATGATGGCTTTCACGACATCTCCGATTGAAATCATGCCGACGAGTTTACTGTTTTCTAATACAGGGAGATGGCGGATGTGTTTGCCTGTCATGAGAGTCATGCAATCTTCAATGGATTGATCGGGTGTTACAGAAATCACTCCAGAGGTCATGACATTTCGTATGGCAATAGTATGGGAGGATTCTCCTTCTAACACTACCTTTCTTGCGTAGTCCCGTTCTGAAAAGATTCCTATCAATTGATTGCCTTCCATCACTAAGAGTGCCCCGACATTTTTTTCAGCCATCACTTTCAGGGCATCAAAGACCAAGGTGTTCGGTGCGGTCGACCAGATATCACTACCTTTGGATTGCAAAACACTTCTGACGGTTGTCATAATATGATTCCTCTCATTTATTATCTACGACTAAACACACCATGGATGGTATTTAATTCCCTCAATAAGATGCGAAAGTCTACGAAGAAAATCAATACACAATATATCCTATGATGGTGCTTGTATAAGAAATGATGTTTTTATAAGTCTCGCATTGATTCTTAGAGAGTATCCAATGCGATGACTAATTGATCTACACACCGTGCAATATCAAAACGTTTGAGAGCGTCGGCACGCGCTTCCGAGGAAAAAGAGGATCGTAACCGCTGATCCTTGAGAAGTCTCAAAAGTGCATCTGCAAGTGCCTGCACATTTCGCGGCGGGACAAGAAGTCCGTTGGAGCCATCCGTAATAATCTCCGGTACACCGCCGGAGTTTGTTGCAACAATTGCTTTTCCCATCGCCAATGCTTCGACGAGAACAAAACCAAACGTTTCGGTATGGGAAGGAAGCACAAAGATGTCAAGAGCAGACATAAATTCCGGTACCGCATCTGTAAACGGAAGAAACTGAACCTCGTCGCTCACTCCAAGTTCGATGCTCAGGTCTCTCAAGTTCTTTTTGAATCCATGCTGCCCTTCGGTTTCATCTCCCGCGATAACGAAGTGCAAATGAGTTTGATGTTTTAAAAGAATCGGAATAGTTCGAATGAACTCCTCCTGTCCTTTTTGCGGATCCAATCTACCTAATACACCAATAACGATTTTTTCTTGTGGAATGCCAAACTGGTTTCTGGTTGTTTCTCTATTATAGAGGTTGGGATCAAAGCGTTTCATGTCCGTACCAATGGGGATAACGCTCATTCGTTCCTGAGGCATGCGTGTATGCTCAATAACTTCCTGTTTCATCTTCTTTGTCAGAGTAATCCAAAGTGAAAGATGAGAGTACATCCATGTGTGGAGAATATCGCGTTTATTTATACCGAACTGCATTTCCTGATAAAACACAAGTTTCGCAGATGGATAGAGCACATGTGCAACCGTGACAATACTCATGTCTTTCGATTGCATGATAACAACGACGTTTATGCGGCGGGAGCGAAGAATGCGCGCCAAATGGATTGAAGCCGCAATATCGCCATACTTCAATTTTGGCTTTAAGAGTTCTACTTTGAGACCATATTGTTTAGCAGACTCTGCCAGAGAGGTATTCGGTGGTACGATGATAAGACAATCTGCCATTCGCTTATTGAATTGAGATGCGAGTTTCAGTATGCTTAATTCTAATCCTCCGAAAGAAGAGGAGAAACAAACAAATGCGATGTTGCAGTTTTTTGAAAATATTATCTCATCATTCATCGAAGATCAGAATTTCATGCAATGAATTTATATGAAGGTTTTCAGTTTCTGTTCCTCCAATAAAATGAAAATTTCCAAGACAAACATGACGTTTCTTCCTTTTTTTTGAAAAGGATCATGAGGGACAAATTCCTTGGACAACAACAATTCCTTCAGCACAATCAGGTGCTCTTGCCCTTTCCGAATAGTGCTTCTTTCTCCTAAAAAAGGATTCCATACTCTCGGGTTATTCCCGCTTGAGGGAATCAGCGGTATCCTCTGTACAAAAAAACAGATTACACTTGTTAAAATCAGGTCGAGATTTGTTCCAGAGTGAAAATTTTTATAGTTTGAACCAGGAGTTTTGAGCTTAGAGAACACTCCTAAGAGTATAGTTTTGGGCTCTTCAACGGTCCCTTCACTACGCCATACAACTGTAAATAACTCGAGCTCGACGTCTCCCCGGAACATTGTTTTTTGGAATTGAATAGAGAAGGAGTCCCCATGATAAAATTTTTACGTTCAATACCAGAATACACAACAGCGTTCTTTGCAAGGTACCCTGCCGTGCTTTCGGGATATATTATATATTGCTACTTGTTCATCTCTATCATGCGTCTGTTTTATAAAGTGAAACACCAGGGTGCATCGTTATTCGATGCCTATGATATTTTCAGTGCAGCGCCATTCATGTGGCTCTTGGCAGTCAGTTTGGTGAAAGTGATTGAGTATCGTACAAAACTTCATCAACACGAAACACAGCAGTTGGTGCATGAGAAAGAATTACAAATAAAAGATACTCAACTGAAAACCATGCATGAAGTTGTAAAGGGTTTGCAGCATCAGATCAATAACCCGCTTGCCATCATTGCTCTTTTAATTAGTAAAACAAAAAGATCGGTAAAGGATAATCAAGACGCAATCAAGAATATAGAGTCCATTGAACAATCCGCCAATAGTATCGCCCAGGCGCTCGAAGACTTTCAACGAGCAGAGCTCTATGAAACCGATCACATTGGCTCACTGGAGGGAAAGATCGCTGCAATTCCCAAAGAATCATGAGTAAGAAATATGCATCTGGAGGTAATTCCTGACACCATCCCCTAGGTGCCGTCATGAGTGTCATCCTGACGGTGAGAAGGAAGTGAAAAATAACTTAAAGACAACCTCAGCACTTGCTCTGAGGTTATATGTCACAATACGAAAGGCAGCTGCACTATGGCAAAAATATTAGTTGTCGATGATGAAAAAGATGCACTCACTGCAATTGAAGCGGTACTTTCCTCGGAAGGACATGAGATTATACTGGCAGAAGACGGTGTACAAGCATTAGAGTCTGTCAGTACTCATCCACCCGATATGATTGTATGCGATATAGAAATGCCGAAGCTCAAAGGATTCGATGTCCTTGTTGAACTGCGGAAGGATCCTGTAACCTCAAAAATTCCAATTATTTTCTTGACCGGCAGAACCGATATCACAGCTTTGGTTCAATCGATGGAGCTGAATGTCAATGATTTTCTCACAAAGCCATTTACTGTGCAAGAGTTGATTGCAGCAGTTAATATTCAATTAAAAAAAAATCGTACTAGAGTCCCATAGACCTGTCGCAAATCTATCGTCGAAGCTAACATAGAAGGCTGGCGCTTGTAACGGTCTACCTACGGCGCGCCATTGTAGGGATTCCAGAATTCAGTTGTCGTTCATGCTCTCCTAAGAGCACTTCGTCCTATAAAAAGGATTAATCCCTTTTTCATCCTTTCGAGCTATTCCCTTTTTTAAAAATCATAATCATAATTCAATAGTGGCAGTTAAGGATTACTCCGTACTCGAAGGATAGATGATCGCTTCTGTAGCGTGTATGTCAAGGGGATAATTTCCAAGCAGAATAATGCTTCAAAAAAAATATTATAATATTCCATGCTCTCAAAGGGAAAAAATATGCAAGAACTCATTGCAGTAGAAGAACCAGAGCGGCTTAGTGATGCACGAACCTATATCCAAACGGTACGAGAGTATGGAGTTCGTGAACTTGATGTGACGCTCATCCGTCCGACTAACTACACAGACGACGGTTATCCGATTAAAACACGTATCGGTGTTATCCGCAGTAACACGTTAACTCAGATGGGAACGCTTGTCCGCGATCTTGAGAAGGAATCTTTCTTTCATAACATCACACTCAACATTCGCAAAATCGATGAAGCGATTGAATGGATTCCTGTGAAGGATATCGTCAAGCGTTCCAAAGTCCCTGGAGTGAAATCAATCGTTATGCTCGTTGGTGTTCAAACGAACCAGTACCCTCGCGCATTAGATATTGCATCGCAGTTTCTGCCCTACGGAATCCCGGTTTTGATCGGAGGTTTTCATGTAAGCGGCATGCTCGCTATGATCGGTGTTACAGATGATCTGAAAGCTGCAATGTCAAAAGGAATCATTCTTGTTGCCGGAGAAGTCGAAGGAGGTCGGTTGTCTGCTGTTGTAGAAGATGTTCTCAGGGAAAGGGCACAAACACTCTATAATTTCTTAAATCCCACACCCAATCTCTTGGATCTTCCGATACCATATATTACGAAGGATGAATTTGATAATTTCGCCTCGCGATTTACCACCGTTGATACAGGGCGAGGATGCGTTTTTAACTGTGATTTTTGCACCATTATTAATGTTCAAGGTCGGACAATGCGGTATCGGAATCCAAAACAAGTTGTCGATTTTGTGCGGCAAAGTTATCATGAGGCAGGCGTTTCACACTCCTTCTTCACGGATGACAACACAGCACGAAATCCTCAATGGCGAGAACTATTTTCACAACTCATCCGCCTACGTGAAGAAGAAAAGATACCGTTCACGTTCATGATGCAGAGCGATCTTGCAGCGCGGAAAATGCCAGGAGGAGATTTCTTTGAACTCGCAGCACGGGCAGGCTGCAATCAAGTCTTCTTCGGTGTGGAAAGTGTGAACCGAGAGAATCTCCGTTCCAAAGATAAGTTTCAGAATCAGGTCTCCGAGTACAAAGATCTCGTTGCTCATTGCCATTTACTCGGCATCTCCTGCCACGCAGGCTATATGCTGGGACTGCCGTTCGATACATCTGCAAGTATCAAACAGGATATTGCAGAACTTCAACGGATGATGTTTGATTCTGCTTCGTTCTACATCCTTGCTCCGCTCCCAGGTTCAAAGGATCACCAGCGGTGGTGGCGGGAGGGGCGATGGATGAGCGATGATTTCAATACGTACGATTCGGCACATGTCGCGGTGGAGCCGGAACGCATGTCTCGTGATGAGCTTATGAAAGCTTACTATAACGCGTGGGAACAGTTCTACTCTACCGAGCATATGGTCAACGTTCTTAAAATCTGGAGGCATGACCAATACTATTATAGAGAGAAACTGTCTTTCTTTGCCTGGTACCTCTATTCATCAAGAATTGAACGATTACACCCAATGAACTGCGGATTTTGGACAGTACGGCGCCGAAATGATCGCCGAGTTGGATTTCCCCGTGAAGCATTTGCTCCGTTTTGGTGGAATCGGTCGAAAGTTCTCGCTTCCCGGTTATGGGGAATATTGAAACTTTTCTTCCAGCTCGAAGAAGTGTGGCTTCAGAGTCGATCGAAAAGCAAAATTGAAGATGCCCTGTACGAACTGACCAGAAAGACGGAGCAGGGCATTATAGATTGGCGAGAATTAAAAGTGAAGGAACTCGTATCGTTCTATGCGAAGCTTCACATCGAGATGCCGGAAGTCAAAGTGCCCTCTGTTGTGCGTCTCTGGTTCAGGAAACGGAATCCATTTGCCGGTGCATTTACGAGAACATATGTTCAACATATCTGGCGGCGATGGTATTTATATCTTTGGAATCCATTGAAGTGGGTAGAAGTGTGGTTGTTCGAATGGGTGAATGGTCTTCGTTTTCTCGGTCATTTGCTTGGTGAGGGAACAGAAAAGAAATTGACCCCATTCTAGAACTTTCTTTGAGTATATCGTCGATGGAAACAGTATATTCTTTTTGGGAGGATTCGCTGCAACGTCCGCTTGGTAATGGAGGTGTAGCAGGAGCGGGACATCTCGTTTAGTCGCTTGCTCTACCGAGCTTGAGCGGACATGATTCCATCGCAGTCGTCATTACTATTCCCTTGTCCGTACTTGAATGAATCGGAAAAGAATTCTATTTTCATACAACTAAGAAAAACAATGAACATCATTTGAAAAAACCACTTCTCGTTTTCTTCCTCGCCATCGTCTCTGTTATAGGATCTGTCTGGATTCTCAAATCGAACGGATTTTATTATATCGATGAGTGCGCACATTATCTCTATAGTAGGTTCGTTTTACAGGCACTGCCTGTGACAGTGCAGACTTGGCACCGACCGATACCGCAATGGCTTTTTGCTTTGCCGGCACAACTTGGGCATTCGTTTACAATGTTCTTTGCTCTGTCGCTCTTGATCTGTCTTCTGTTGGTCACCTACCGGATTGCGAAACTGAAAGGGATACGGCATGCAGAGTGGGTTGTCATACTTGTCGGGCTTCAACCGGTCCTTTTCGATGTTTCGTATGCTTGCATGACAGAATTGCCGGCTGCTTTTCTGATCACACTTTCGTACTTGTATTACCTGAAGGAAAAACACGGATGGAGTCTGGCGATTGCTTCGGCAGTGATATTGTGCCGGAGTGAAATGTATATATTTGCCGGTTTGATGTTCTTCGTGTACGTTTGGAAACGCGAATGGAAGATACTTCCTCTCGTGTTGTTGGGGCCTTTGCTCTGGATTGGATCGACGACAATCATCTCAGGTGATGTCATGACGTTTTTTAGGGAATGGTCAAAATTTTCGAGTCTGAGTAAATTTATTCCTGGCGTCTCGGTGACGCACTACCTGGAAAACCTGCATACAACCTTCGGATTTGCACAGGTAGCTTTTTTTGTTGCAGGCATCGTGTTTATTGCCAAGGCAAAGAGGAGTGCCGACTTTGGAATTCTCTACGGTACGATAGCGATCACGCTTATCATTCATACGTTTGCCGGAGCAGAAATATTTCACTGGACGGGTAGCATTGGTGAGTTGCGGTACATCGCAGTCGTAGGGCCGTTCTTCGGGATTATTTCTGTGTATGGTCTATCGGAGATTTTGGATAGAGTAAAACGACCGGGAGTGCGGCTGGTTTTTTCCATCCTCGTTTTGAGTGTTGTCGTGTTCAATTGCACATTGACGACTCATCCAAGGCGTTGGCCAAACTATGACCAGGTTGTGATCACTATGACGAAAGCGTTGAAGACTGAATATCCGAATCTGACATTGCTGAGTAACAACTATGTTGCAGCATATGTCATGGATGTGGCGCCGACGGGAGGGCTACATTTTGCGCCGTTCAATAAGAAGACGCTCGAGGAGTATCCGGAATGTCTCATTTTATGGGACCCATTCTCATCGAATTCTATCTTTTCTCAAACCGAGTTGACAAAGACGGAGATGCTGCAAGATACAACGATACAAGTGTTGGAAAAATATAACTATTGGAGTGCAGAGTATTTTGTGCTGTATAGGAATAAGCAGAGAGTGACAGTTAGATAGTGTATATGCCGTCAGATTCACATAGATAAGAACGTGGTCATCAGCGGGAATGAAAAGAGCGCATCTACTATTTCTTTCACATGCGCCTTGTAGTGTCGCGAAGGAATGCTCTTTCCTGCAATCGCAACCATAATATTCATGGTTTTCGAGATGATTTTAGATTGGTTTCAATTTTTTCTTTCCTCATCTCGAAATATTCAACCTTTTTTCATTTTTTTCGTAAAATGAAGTATGCATTTCCTTCTTATCAGAAACGGCACAAAACTTTCAGTAACCATAGCAAACAACTGTGGGGGAAAAAAAAGATTTCTCTTGACAGACTAATAAATATTATATAAATTCGTTATGTAATACATCATACATACGACTACTAAAAAAATGTTTATATCTGTTGGAAAAAGGAGTCTTTTAAGCAACATCGTGGTATCTCAAATTGAAAAAACCATTCGATCGAAGGCACTATTACCAGGTGCAAAACTTCCATCAGAATTAGTGCTTTGCCAGCAGTTTGGTGTAAGCCGAACGGCAGTTCGTGAAGCACTCCGTACGTTAAGTGCGCGTGGTCTTATAACAATAATGAAGGGCAAAGGGATATTTGTTCAAAACATATCTTCCGAGACAGTGACTGATCCTATCTATCTTTACCTTGAGATGCAACATAAGCGCAGTTATGTTCTCGATGTTGTTCATGCCCGGCAAATTATTGAACCTCCCATTGCGGCCTCGGCGGCGTTTCATCACACGGAAGAAGATGCCGAAAAACTGAAAAAGGATCAGTACGATTTGGTGCACAGTGATGGAGACTATGAAGAGCTTTCAAGACTCGATATGCTCTTTCATTTGGATATTGCAAAAGCGTCAGAAAATTCGATAATTCCATTGATACTCGAACCGATACACAGGCTTATTCCGCAAATCAAATCGTCTGTGTACGCCACTGTTGTAGATGCGAAACAATCAGCCGTTGAGTGGCATGAGAAAATTCTTACCGCAATCTTGCAACGAGATGCAGAAGGCGCTCGGAATGCAATGATACGACATCTTGAAATTGCTGAACAGCATACAGAACAAATGTTACAAAATCAGCCAAGTACAGAAAAGAATTAAGGACGGCATATAGTATTTTTTAAAAAAGATATTGAAGGAAGTTTTTGAATTCCATTTATACTATGGTATGAATCGAGATATCGGAAGGGTTTTTGTCTTTCTTCAAAATATTCTAAACCGCGTACAATAAATTGAAGTCAATCCTAATAAGGAGTAATATGCTTATGCGAATATTGTCTTCCATAAAAAGAATTCTCTCTCTCTTGCTCTTTGTGCCGATGATTGCTTTTGGGCAAGCTTCGCTGAGAGGTACGGTTACAGATGCCGCAACCGATGAGACGTTGATTGGTGCGAACGTTATTATAGAAGGGACATCGTTGGGAGCTGCAACGGATATTGAAGGTCAATTTCGGATTGTTGGAATTCCAGAACATACCTTTACTATAAAGATATCTTATATAGGATACGAACCGAAAATTTTGGAAATAGATTTTTCGAAAACGAAAGATGTACAAAAAAACGTCCAAATGAAACCGCAAATCATCCAAGGTGAAGAGGTCGTTGTTACTGCTCAGATGCGCGGTCAACTTGCTGCAATCAACCAGCAGCTTACATCGAACAGAGTAGTCAGTGTTGTGTCGGAGGAAAAGATTAGAGAATTACCGGATGCAAATGCTGCAGAAGCTATTGGACGATTACCGGGTGTTTCCATTATTCGCAGTGGAGGTGAAGCAACGAATGTTGTTATGCGTGGATTGAGTTCGAAGTTCAGCAATATTACTATCGATGGAGTAAAAATTCCGCCTACGGATGCTAATTCGCGAGATGTGGACCTTAGTATGATGTCTCAAGGGGCGCTGGCAGGTATTGAATTATATAAAACTCTCACTCCGGACCAAGACGCAGACGCTATTGCCGGAGGTATTAATATGGTAACACGAAAGGCGCCATCAGAGCGGTCGTTGCGGGTTGATGCAAAGGGCAGTTATAATTACCTCATGCAATCAGCCAATCAATATGATTTCTCCGCTCGTTATGGAGAACGATTCTTCGAGGATATTCTTGGTGTGCAACTTGAAGGGAATGTTGAGAAGAAAATACGAAGCCAAGAGAATGTTACAACAAGTTACAATACAACCAATAATCAAAGTTTACCTTCCTGGGGTACTTATAACAAAGATGAATATAATAACGATTATTCTATTAAAGCATCTACACGACAATTTAGGAATGAAACGCGTAAAAGAAACGGCATGCAAGCCATTCTTGATTTCAATACACCCGATAGTGGATCGGTTAAACTAACCGGTGTCTATGCTTTTACAAATAGAAATTATATGACATTTGAGAGACAATATGGAGACAGATGGAACTATGATTTCCAGAATATAGATCAGAATATTGTAACGCGTAATGGATCATTACAGGGTAAAAATTATCTGTTGGGCTTGACGGTAGATTGGAATGGATCTTACGCGGAATCCAAAGTTACAAATCCGACTAATTTTCGCACAATATTTAACTCCACTGGTAGTACAAGTCCGTCCAATCCGATAAAAGATCATCCAGAACAATTCGATGCGGGAGCTAATAATAATTTTACAACAGCCACACTTGATAGTATGGACAAATTCAAAACGGAAAATTTTGATAAAGAACTCACCGGGCAATTAAATCTTACGAAGAGTGTGACGCTTTGGAATATGTTCACGAACGATATAAAAGCTGGTGTCAAATATAAGGAAAAATCGAGATGGTTGGATAATTCTGGTTTTGCTTGGAACACATATCAGGATGCGCCATTTCTTGATTCACAAGGTCCTAGAGATTTTAGTGGAACACCGTTTGCCGGGACGAACTCTCATGTCCAGCTTTCTCGATTTGTTGATATGGCACATGTCCCAACCAGAAACCTCTTAGGCCTTTATACATTGGCGCCGATAATTGATGTCGGTACATATCAGTTGTTCCAAAATATGGTACAAAATTCTACGTTCGCAGCTTCAATCAATGACGGTACTATTGGGGCAACGGCATTGAGTGATTATTTTATTACTGAACGGGTTTCATCTGCCTATTTAATGGATAATGTGGATATTGGCAGGTCTATATCTCTGGAGTTCGGTGTGCGTATGGAACAAGAACGCAATAATTACTTGGCTCATTATGGCACTAACGGAGCAGCCGGAACAGGAAATGTAATAACTATCAGCCAAGCTTCCATAGTAGATACAGCAACCACGTATGAAAATACTTTGTGGCTCCCCAATGCACAGTTGACTTTGAGGACTACAGATTTCCTTACTCTACGGTTTGCTGCGTATCAAGCCTTGGCAAGGCCGGATTTTAGCTGGCGCCTGCCGCAACTTGATGTGACAAAGGCATCACCACCTAATGGCGGCGGCAGCATTGGTGGCACATATACCAATATTACTGTTGGGAATCCTCAATTAGAAGATGCATCGGCTACTAATTTCGAAGCGGATATACAAATATTTGGCAATACTGTCGGTCTATTATCTGTTTCCGCATATTATAAACGCATAGATAACATGTTTCATCAAATAAATGCCGCCAGGATTGAATGGCCGGCAAACGATTCATCTCAAATAATGATTAATAACGGCGTGCATGTACCGCTTGCGGATGTTGGATTCCATCGTTTAGATGCATTGATTCCCCAGCTTGGATTGTCGCAATGGCTCAAGACGCCTGCGTTCGCTACTCTTTTACATAATGACAAAAACTTTACTATTACAGTGCCATACAATTCCACAAATCCTTCGTATGCCTGGGGCTTTGAACTTGAACATCAATTGAACTTCCATTTTCTGCCTGTGAAATGGCTGCAAAACATTACGTTATCATACAACGTTTCAATCGCACGCTCCGAGACATATTTCTTTATGGAAAAAGCTGTGTTAGATACCCAGTTCAACGCTGCGCAGTACAATGCAAGAGGCAGGTTGATCTCACCGGATACTTCAATAAGTTTCACGGATCATACTGTGATATTAGTGAAAAAGCCGATGGAAGACCAACCGCAACTCTTTGGTAATGCCGTCTTGGGTTATGATATAGGAGGTTTTTCAGCAAGGATTTCGGTGTTCTATCAAAGTAGATATACGAACACATACTCTGTAGATGGAACGAGTGATGCCATTGTCGGTGAATTCATAAAATGGGATCTTTCTTTAAAGCAGCAAGTAACACAGAAAATTTCATTGACACTCAACATTGATAATCTTTTCAATAAACCGGAAAACAGATATCGTTTTAATAATATTTTTGATTGGGGATATCTTCCTACTCAAGCATCTTTATACGGAAGAACTTTTGATCTTGGAGTACATGTGTCGCTGTAAGAAACAAGAATTCACTTAATTAACCAATCTTTTCATATTATTTAAGGAGTGCATTATGAAATTCCCTCTCTACAGTCTTGGACTGGCGCTATTATTCCTCTGTCCGCTGGTAGCTCTGGGCCAGGCATCGTATTACATGGCTTGGCCGGCAGTTGAGGATACGGCAATGGTACCCGATGGATCGAATTTATTCAATTATATTTTTGCAGATACAATTACCCATCAGGCGTCCTGGGCAAATCATACCCGTGTTTATGTTTTGAAAGCAAACGGACATTACGATTGGACTGCAACCTGTTCATTGAATGTTGCAAATAGGAAGCTTCTCATCCGTGGAGAGTACGGCAAAAATTATGCTATGCCCAGTACTCTATCTTCTGATTATAAACCAGTTCTTCAATCCTCAACAACACGGACCGCTCTCTTCGTAGTAACTTCGACGAATGATACCATCTGTATAAAAAATGTGGCAATAGCCGGTTATGATGCACTAAATTCTCCGACTAATCTTGACGCACAAAATCCTAATTACTTTTCTTTTCCTGCCGGCAGCACAGGCAGTCTCTATATGGATAGCTGTATAGTTACCGGTGCAACTACAGCAGTGAGTATTGCGGGAAGATCACTGTCAACAATACAAGTAGTTCGCATTCGACATTCCATATTCGGCGATAATGGAAATTTGACGCTTACGAACCTTGGAGCGGGCAGAGTGGTTAATCTGAACTCCGTTGGGACAGATACGGTAGATATGCAAGATAACACCATATATAATGTTGTCGACCGCGTGGTGCGATATCTGACCGCTACACAACCAGTCTATAGTTTCAAATTTAATCATAATACCGTTGTCGATTGCATAAGTTATCATGGATTTATCACGTTGACACAGATTGACTCCCTTGGGAATGGCCCGTTTGAAATAAAGGATAATTTATTCGTTGATAACTATGCTTTGGGACCAGATACTGACTGGACTCGTCAAGGTGAAATGATTGATAATCCGGATTTAGATATAAACAACATCGGAAAGTGTTGCTGGATTATTACCAAACCGAATAAGACAACTCATATTACTCCCTGGGTCATATCCAATAATTATTATTATATTTCGGATTCAGGGAAAGCGGTTCGTGATTTCGAAACCGGTGTTGGCCTCCATCACGTACTTTATGGGTCGGCTGCACCTGAACCCATTATGACCTCAGATATCCAAAGACAGCTTACTGCGAATGGCGGAAATGCAACAACGGCATTTACAAAACTCACGAAGATTGGGTTTAATTTGGCTCCTCAGTTTCCGTCAAAATTTGTCAGATGGTATTTTTCTCCTATGGCGGCTGGTTATAGGCCCACAACTCTAGAAACAGTCGGAGGAGTATTCGTAGATAGTGCTGTTGGAGGTGGTGGTGGCAAAATTAAAAATGCCAGTAAACCGGTTGCATTCTTTGGTGGCGGCTCGCTCACTGTAACAGGCGGTCCATTAACTCAATTTTTAACGAGGTATAATGCTTATCACAGATGGCCTTATGATTACAATCGCATGCGAATGGATTCTATACTGGATTACCTCGATTGCGGCTATAATGCCACCGTAAATCTTAGCCACCTTGCTTCTGATGGAAAAATTGTTGGTAGTTCTATGTGGGCATTTGGAACCGTGTTATCGTCAGTCCCGGGCAATGCTACAGGTATACCTGTAAAGTTCGCTCTCACACAGAACTATCCGAATCCGTTCAATCCGAGCACAAGCTTCACGTATGAACTTTCTAAAGCCGGATTTGTATCGGTGAAGGTATATGATCTCTTGGGTCGTGAAGTAGCAACGCTGGTGAATGAATTCAAACAAGCCGGCTCATATCCTGCAACATGGAATGCCGCCAGCTTTGGCAGCGGTGTTTACTTCTATAAGATGCAATCCGGATCGTTTACAGCCACGAAGAAAATGATTCTGATGAAGTAGTATTCATAAAAGATTGCTTTTCTTACAGTTTTTTATGAGAGAAGAGGAAGCATCCAGTCGCAGTGTTTCGTTGGCTGGATGCTTCTTTTGTAATAATAAATTTGGACGAACACAATAGAAGGAATTACTATGAATCGGTTTGATCTTTCAGGCAAGGTAGCTATTGTCACCGGCGCAAGCACCGGACTTGGCAAAGGCATGTCACTTGGATTGGCTGAAGCGGGGGCTGATTTGGTCTTGGTGGATTATGTTTCGAGTGCCGAGACTGCTGAAGAAATTAAGGCGATGGATCGGAAAGCAATAACTATCGTAGCTGATCTTATGAACATCGGTCCGATTCAATCCATCGTGAATGAGACAATCCGCACGTTTGGGAAAGTAGATGTGCTTGTGAACAATGCAGGCATTATACGTCGAACACCAGCAATAGATTTTTCTGAGAAAGACTGGGACGATGTCATGGCAATTAACTCGAAGACCGTATTCTTCTTTTGCCAGGCAGTTGCTCGTGATATGATGAAACGGAAATATGGGAAGATCATTAATATCTCTTCGTTGCTGGCATTTCAAGGAGGTATCTTTGTGCCATCGTATGCTGCAAGCAAAGGAGCAGTCGCACAGGTAACAAAAGCGCTCGCGAATGAATGGGCTCAGCACGGTATCACCATCAATGCGATTGCACCGGGCTACATGGCTACAAACAATACAAAGGCACTCCGAGAAGACCCCGTTCGTTCAAAAACAATTTTAGATCGTATTCCAGCAGGCCGATGGGGTACACCAGATGATTTGAAAGGTCCAGTGATGTTCCTTGCCTCGCAAGCCTCTGATTATCTGAATGGCCACGTACTCGTTGTCGATGGCGGTTGGATGGCACGATAGATGTGTGAAGACTGAAAATCTATGGATAAAATATTGGAACAAATTGGATTGCTGGGAATTCTTCCTGTTGCAATCGTTGAAGATGAAAAGAAAGCGGTGATGCTTGCACGAACGCTCTGCGAGTGCGGATTGCCGGCTATTGAAGTTACATTCCGGACGCAAGCAGCTGCGAGTGTGATCGAACGGATTGCGAAGGATTCCTCGCACATGCTCGTAGGAGCGGGGACCGTTCTCACTATTGATCAAGCACAAACAGCAATGGATGCTGGAGCGCGTTTCATTGTATCGCCGGGTTTTAGCCCAAAAGTTGTTGAGTTCTGTCTCTCCAATTCAATTCCTATTGTCCCAGGCATAATGACACCGACAGAAATTCAATATGCGATTGAATACAATCTTGAAGTCGTGAAATTCTTTCCGGCAGAAGCGAGTGGCGGTACAGAATATCTGAAGGCGATTGCGGCACCGTTCAAAGAAATGCAATTTATTCCCACTGGCGGCATTGAAGAATCGACTTTACTCTCATATCTTCGACTCCCACGTGTTCTCGCCTGCGGTGGAAGTTGGATGATACCATCAGCATTCATTCATTCTGGTAGTTTTGATGAGATTAAAAAACTTACAACCAAAACAGTCGCCAAAATGTTAGGATTTGAACTCAGGCATATCGGTATGAATATGCCTAATGTCAGTGATGCGAAACAAATTGCCACAACAATAGAAAAAATTTTTAATTTTGGAGTACACGAAACGAACGGCTCATTCTTTGTTGGGACGCAATTTGAGGTGCTCAAGCGGCAGTATCTCGGCACAAACGGTCATATTGCTATTGCCACTAATTTCATTGAACGCGCGATTGCTCATCTTGCCCTGAGGGGAATTAGCATCAAACCTGAAACGAAGAACATACAAGATGGAAAACTCTCTACAGTGTACCTTGACCTTGAAATAGGCGGTTTTGCAATTCACCTCATTCAATTGTAGGCGAATCGCAAGATTGTGACCGAAACGTTTTATTTGGATTCTGAATATGTGTATTTGCACGTAAAAGAGAAATCAATAGGAGTGATATAATGGATATGAGATCAACAACGGATCCAAAAGGATTCCGAACGATGACGACTGATGAATTACGGAAAGCGTACCTCATTGACAGTCTCTTTGTACCTGATACTGTACCAATGATTTATTCCGATATCGATAGATCGATAACAGGTTCTGCCGTACCTATGAATCGGGAATTAAAGTTGTTAGCGACAAAGAAAGAAATGTCGGCAGAACATTTTGCAGAACGTCGTGAAATTGGCGTTATCAACATTGGCGGCGACGGAACCGTACTTGTTGACGGCAAGGAATACTCCATGGCGCCGAAAGATGCGCTCTACATAGGTCGAGGCACGAAGGATATTATTTTTACCAGTGAACAAACGCTCGCACCGGCAAAGTTCTATTTCGTCAGCTACCCGGCGCACAAGGAATATCCGACAGTGCACCTTCATCTTGCTGATTCTGAACATGTGGTCCTCGGAAGTCAACGCGATGCGAATAAACGAACTCTCAATAGAATGATACATATCAATGGCATCAAGAGCTGTCAACTAGTAATGGGATTGACGGAGTTGGAGGAAGGAAGTGTCTGGAATACGATGCCTGCTCATACTCATCAGCGGAGGTCGGAAGTATATATGTATTTCAATGTAGCACCCGATGCTTTGGTAGTGCACTTGATGGGACAACCTGGCGAGACGCGTCATGTGGTCATGCGCAACGAACAAGCAGTACTGAATCCAAGTTGGTCAATTCATTCCGGTGTTGGTACTCGTAATTACAGCTTTATCTGGGCGATGGGCGGCGAGAACCAGGTGTTTGACGATATGGATGGCGTCTCAATGAATGAGCTTCAATAGAGGGAGAGTATAGACGTAAGATACTTCGTCTTCACGAGAATCATCACCGTTGAAGAGTGGAATAACTGTCTGAAAGATTTTTCACACAGTTAGAATATCCTTTGACGATAACCATAACAAAAGAAAAAAATAATTGAGAACAGAATAAACCATCAGCTCAAGATCGACAAGAAGGACTGAAGAGTGTCAGATGCGAATGCAATAAAAGTAAAAGTCGGCAATTACCGCTGGGTGATTTGTGCGCTTTTGTTTTTTGCAACGACCATCAACTACATGGACCGCCAGGTGATTGGCATACTGAGGCCGGTATTGCAGCAAGAAATCCATTGGGCGAATCCTAATAATATTGACATAGAATACGGTTATATTACCACTGCTTTTACGATAGCATATGCAATCGGTGCTCTTTTTTTTGGATGGTTCATTGACAAAGTTGGGACTAAGGTCGGGTATGGGATATCCGTTGCAATTTGGGGACTTTCTTCTCTGAGTCATGCACCTGCCCGGAGTTCGTTCGGAATTGGGGTTGCGCGGGTCGGACTTGGCATCGGAGAGTCAGGAAATTTTCCTTCGGCTACCAAAACCATTGCCGAATGGTTCCCGAAAAAAGAACGTGCCCTTGCAACTGGAATTTTTAATTCAGGCGCAAATATAGGCGCAGTCATAGCGCCTCTTGTACTCCCCTGGGCGATATACTACTTTGCAGCAGATGCGGCTCACCCTTTTTGGCAAATCGGTTTCATCCTTACGGGTGTATGCGATCTTATCTGGCTTGGATTTTGGTTGGCAATCTATCAAAAGCCTGCCGATAAGAAAAAATTGACAAAAGCAGAATATGATTACATCAACAGCGATATTGACGAACAGCAGGCATCAACAGAAAAAANNCAAATGGATACAATTATTAAGTTATCGTCAAACGTGGGCGTTTTTCATCGGTAAACTCTTAACCGACGTACCATGGATATTTTATATATTCTGGCTTCCTATCTATCTCAAAGATAAATACCACGTCGATATAAAAGATATTGTGCACTTTGCTCTTCCGCTGATCATAATTTATTCGCTGACAACGGTTGGCAGTATCGGTGGTGGTTGGTTTTCATCTCGATTAATCAAGAATGGTTGGACGGTAAATAGGGCACGAAAAACTACGATGTTTGGTTTTGCTTTATTAGTTCTTCCGGTCATTGCAGTTAAATTTGTTGATTTGTGGCCTGCGGTTATTCTCTTTGGAGTTGTTGCTGCCTCGCATCAAGCATGGTCTGCGAACTTGCTCACAACTCCATCTGACATGTTTCCAAAGAAAGTGGTTGCATCTGTTACAAGCATCGGCACGATGGGAGGTTTTACTGCCGCTGCATTGTTCCAATTGTTAGCTGGATATGTCATCAATGCCTTTCGGTTGAGTGGAGATGTGGAAACCGGATATCTCGTTTTGTTTGTTTTATGCGCTTCGATGTATCTTATAGCGCTGTTGTTATTCCATTTACTTGCACCGAAAATGGAAATCGTACAAGTGTAATGTTGCAGTATTCATCGTTTCACTTGCCTGATCTGTATTCATTCTTTTTTAAAAAATCTCTTGAGTGAGTTTACAAGATAAAATGAACTTTAAAATGTGAAGGATTTTCAATGGAACAACCAGGCGAAAAAATTGGGAACTATCGTTGGGTAATTTGTGCGTTGCTCTTTTTTGCGACCACGATGAATTATATGGACCGTCAGGTAATCAGTTATTTAAAACCATTCTATTGTAAATCGGTTGAGTCGGGTGGTTTCGGATGGACGAATACAGATTTTTCATATCTTACAGCGTTCTTTACAGCTTTTTATGCCGGAATGACGATCGGGGCAGGTTGGTTGATTGATAAAATAGGCACAAAGCTTGGATTAGCTTGGTCTTTAATAGTTTGGTCATTTGCAGGTATTGCTAATGCCTTTGCAGGTGCCACAATCATGGTGCACGTATTTATCAGAAGTTTATTCGCGGTTGGTGAAGCAGGCAACTTCCCTGCTTCTATAAAAACCGTCGCTGAATGGTTCCCCAAAAGAGAACGCGCATTGGCAACAGGTATTTTTAACAGCGGATCAAATATGGGCGCTATGATTGCAGCATTATTAATACCATGGATTATGGTAACTTATGGCGATCAAGCTGGTTGGAAAATATCTTTTATAGTCACTGGTGCAGTCGGGCTTTTATGGCTGATTTTCTGGTTTTGGCTATACGAAATCCCTTCAAAACATAAAAAGTTATTAAAACCTGAATACAATTATATCCATTCATCTGATGAAGCGGCAGATAAATCGATTGAAGACAAAGCAAAGGTTCCATGGGGCAAGCTTTTTGGTTATCGCCAGACATGGTCTTTCTTTTTCGGCAAATTTCTTACCGATGGTATTTGGTGGTTTTATCTGTTCTGGTTGCCGGATTATCTGATCAAACAGTTTGGTATGACTCCTGCGGAAGTAAAGTGGCCCACTTTTATTGTCTACGGAGTAGCAATTATAGGTAGCGTGTACGGCGGCGGCATCCCTATGATATTTATGAATAAAGGAATGCAGGTCTATAAGGCACGTATGACTGCGATGATAATAATTGCTCTGTTTCCTCTTGCAGTTCTACTAACGCAGTATTTTGGCAATGTGGAACATTTTGGTGTTCGCGCTATGTATTTTGCAGTAGCGATAATATGTATTGGCGCCGCAGCACATCAAGCGTGGTCTGCCAACTTATTTACAACTGTCTCTGATATGTTTCCTAAGAAAGCCGTAGGTTCTGTTACAGGCATTGGTGCAATGGCAGGTGGGTTAGGTGGTGTTGTCATTCAATTATTAGCGGGAAGATTAACGGATGCATTCATTGCGACACCGCAGACAGCGTATATGATCATGTTCGTCATTTGTGCGCTATCGTATGTGACCGCATGGGGTATCATGAAAATACTGGTCCCAAGACACAGACCGATCACTGATTTATAATATGTGAACATGCAGTGATTCAATTATTGAAAACGAACCAAAGTACAATTTAAATGAAAGGAACAACAATGAATCTTCAGGAAGTAACAAAGGCGTATGATTTTACAGGGAAGACGATTGCTATCACCGGCGGCGGCGGAGTGCTCTGCGGCGAAATGGCGCGATGCCTTGCAGGATGCAATGCGAACATCGTCATTCTTGATCGTGATGTGTCGCTTGGCGAAAAAGTGCTCGCAACATTAAGCGGAACAAAAGGAAAGCATAAAGTTCTTTTTGTCGATGTGCTTGATAAAGCAAAAGTCCAAGACGCTGCAGATAAAACATTTGCAGAATATGGCAAGGTAGATATTCTCATAAACGGTGCGGGTGGGAACAACCCGAAAGCAACAACAAGTCCGGAACAATCGTTCTTCGACATTCCAAGTGAAGCAATCCAATTTGTCTCAAATCTAAATCTCATCGGAACGATTCTTCCGAGCCAGATTTTCGGCAAGGCGATGGTCGCACAGAAAGAGGGAATTATCCTGAACGTTTCCTCAATGAATGCATTCCGTCCGTTAACACGCATCCCGGCATATTCGGCAGCGAAGGCAGCCATTAGCAATTTCACACAATGGCTTGCTGTCCACATTGCACAGGAATATACGCCGAATATCCGCGTGAATGCACTTGCACCCGGATTCTTTCTGACCGATCAAAACCGCTTTCTCTTAACTGATAAAGCGACCGGCGCGTTGACTGCACGTGGAAAGAAAATTCTTGATCATACGCCGGCCGGGCGTTTTGGAACGCCGGAAGATTTGCTGGGCGGTATGCTCTGGCTGTTATCCCCGGCGTCGAAGTTTGTCACCGGTATCGTTCTCCCGATCGATGGCGGTTTCTCGGCATATTCAGGAGTGTAGGCAATACAAAAGAAAAAAGTAAAAAGTGATAAGGCAAAAGATAAAAGGAAAAAGTAAGCAGAACCAAAATCAAAAAGCTAAATGCTGATTGCTATAAGCAAAAACAAAGGAGCAAACAATGAGTGGTTTGAACATTAAAAAGGATGGGGCACTAGATCTCGTATCGCTGGGTGCGTGTGTACATCGTTTGGATCCGGGAATTATTCCTTTCCGGAAAGCAACGGAATGTAAAATTCATGTGAGCGGCGGTGAATTTAACGTGGCGGCAAACTTGTCTGATTGTTTTGGTATGAATACAGGTATTGCGACGGCAATGGTCGATTATCCAATCGGAGATCTTATTGCGGAACGCGTCAGAGCGATGGGTGTGAAGCCGTTCTATAAACACTTCAAACATAATGGCGTGAACGGTCCTAATATGGCAACGGTGTACAGCGATCGCGGACAAGGCGTTCGTCCTCCAGTGGTGTTCTACAATCGTGCGAATGAAGCAGGTGCTCAATTGAAACCCGGCGATTTTAATTGGAATGAAATTTTTGCAGGAGGTGTGCGCTGGTTCCATAGCGGCGGAATTTTTGCAGCGCTTTCTGAAACTACAGGTCAATTGATCATTGAAGGCATGAAAGCCGCAAAGAAAGCCGGAGCTGTCACCAGCTTCGATTTGAATTTCCGTGCAAAGCTCTGGAACATCTGGGGCGGCGAGAAGAAAGCGGCTGAAGTTATTCATGGTATTGTAGAAAATGTCGATGTGCTGGTTGGAAATGAAGAAGACTTGCAAAAAGGATTAGGCATGCCCGGTCAGGATGTCGAATCAAAGTCTGCTCTCGATCCAACTGCATTTTTCAAAACGATCGAAGCGGTAGTCAAGAAATATCCCAATGTGAAAGCAGTTGCCACCACATTACGCGAAGTGCATTCAACGAACCGGCATAGCTGGGCAGCCGTAGCATGGGTAGACGGCAAAACGTACGTTTCCCCGACATGCGAGCTTGATGTCGTCGATCGAGTCGGCGGCGGTGATGGATATGCGGCAGGATTTTTCTACGGACTCTTGTCAGGTGAAACACCGGAGAATGCAGTGCGGCTCGGTTGGGCACACGGTGCGATGCTGACAACAACACCTGGTGACTCAACGATGGTAACCGCAGATCAGGTGCGAGCATTTGCCAAAGGCGGATCGGCTCGTATTCAGCGATGACCGCACACTGAGCGATGTATGGCTTGGGGGATTGTTGTCGAAGAGCGATAATGTTTTTCTTGTTACGTGAAAGGAATAAAAAAAATGCCATTGAAGATTCAATCTGCCTCTGAATGTGAATTTGATTTACTGACGCTTGGCGAGTGTATGATTCGACTAAGCCCTCCAGGTCACCAACGCATCGAGTTGACGCCAGTGTTCGAGGCGTACGCCGGTGGAGGAGAGTATAATGTTGCGTATGCGCTCTCCCGTTTTGGTATGCGGACTGGATGGGTTTCTCGCCTCGTAGATAATCAACTCGGACATTTTATTCGAAACCATGCAAAATCCAGTGGTATGGATATGAGCGAGGTGATTTGGGTTCCTTATGATGGTGTCGGCAGAGCTGAACGGATAGGTCTCAACTTCAGCGAAGTGGGGATCGGTATACGTTCGAGCGTGACACTCTATGATCGTGGCAATACAGCGGTCTCTCACATGAAACCAGGCGAAGTTGACTGGAAACGGATTTTTACAAAAAAGAAAGTACGTTGGTTTCACACTGGTGGAATTTTTACAGCATTGAGCGATAGTTGTGCCGAAGTTGCAGCAGAAGCTATGAAAGCTGCACACGATTCCGGAACTATCGTAAGCTATGATCTGAATTTCCGGAGCAAACTCTGGTCCAGTAAAAAAGCAATCGAAGTGACAAAGAAACTCATTCCTTTTATTGATATTCTCATTGGGAACGAAGAAGATTTCCAAAAGGTTCTTGGATTTGAAGTAGAAGGCACAGATATAAATCTAAAAACATTGCCTATCGAAGCATACAAAAAAATGGTGAAAAAAGTCGTCGCGACATATCCAAGTATTCAAGCTGTCGGGACAACATTGCGTGAAGTTCTAAGTGGATTACTCAATAATTGGTCTGCTATCATGTATTACGACGGCATATTCTATCAATCGAAGAAGTATGAACACCTCGAGATTGAAGATCGTATTGGAGGCGGTGACGGATTCTGCAGCGGATTTATTTATGGATTGCTCCATAATATGACACCGCAGGAATGTGTAGAAATGGGTACAGCCCATGGCGCACTTCTTCAGAGCACGCGCGGAGATACAAGTATGGTAACGATGGAAGAAATAAGACATGTGATGGTTGGTGGCTCGGCGAGAATTAAGCGATGATGACGAATAATGGTGGATAGGATTGTTTGAGAAAAATACCATTGTAGATTCAACTTATAGTCATCTCAAACACACTATGAAGATATTGAATTGGGATCTCTTTTGAAAGTTGTATGAGGAATTAAAAAATGATTGAATTTTCGAAATGCTCACTGTTTGTTCTGTGTTCTAACGTTAAAATATTGGTTGCAAAGAATTTTAATAATTAACTTGACCGCAAATATTTTTTTCGGTAAAATAGTTACCGATAAAGTAATTGATAATTCTATCTAATTGTTGAATCACGTTTTCCTGTTCAATTCTCGTCTTTCAAGAGACAGAGAAGGCACGTTGGATAAGCTTTGTATTTTGTCTCTTAAATTCACAGAATCACTATAATATTGTTGTTCTCAAAAAAATTATGAACTTGATACAACGAAGTGCAGTAATTTTCTTTTTGATTTGGGCGCTCATAACGGTTTCTTTTGCCAATCAGATTTTTGTATCCACAACAGGCAATGATACTGCTGGCACCATAAATAGAATCGACTTGCCCTTCCAAACAATTCCCAAAGCAATATCTGTTGTCGTGGCTGGTGATACAATTTATGTCCGTGGAGGAGTATTTTCGTATTCTGGTTCCTCGACGGCCATCACCCTTCCTGCGATTTCAGGAACAAGTAAAACTGTCCATTGTAATCTTATTAGCTATAACGGAGAGCGTGCACTTCTCGATTTTTCAGCAATGACCGGTACATCGGCGGACGGTTTGAAGATTAACGGCAGTTATTGGTATATCAAAGGATTTGACTGCAAAGGCGCGCCGCATAATGGAATCAAGATCAGCGGAGGGAACTACAATATTATTGAGTTCTGTACTTCATTTGAAAGCAGAAACACCGGAGTTCAGTTGGCGTCCGGCGCTTCTTATAATCGATTCATTAATTGTGATTCGTATAATAATCGTGATGCGGGTGATGGCAATGCAGATGGCTTTTCGCCAAAATTAGATGTTGGAACAAATAATTATTTTTATGGTTGCAGGTCGTGGCAAAATTCTGACGATGGCTGGGATGGTTATTTAAGGCCTTCGGATGATGTTACGGATACACTGGTGAATTGTTGGTCGTTCATGAATGGATATTACAAAGATGGAATTACCATGGGAACCGGTAATGGTAATGGATTTAAGACTGGTGGATGCGATCCAAATGCTTCCGGTTATAAAACTTTGAAGCATAATATGACTTTAATAAATTGCATCAGTTTTTATAACAAAGCAAAAGGGTTCGACCAGAATCATAATCGAGGTTCTGTTATGATGCTGAATTGTACAGCATTCAATAATGGCAATGGTTCAGGGACAAGTGGCGACCTATACAATTATGCATTTCCTGAAACACTGGCAACGTCAGCCGGTAAACTACTCACTGCAAAGAATTGTATCTCGTTAGGCTCGACATCCGGAGTCCAGTTATGTCCAAATCCGACTTCCGTGGTCGTTGCAACGAATAGCTGGTCGGATAATTCAACATATCCTACGAGTGTCACTTCGGCAACAAGTGCAGATTTTATCACTATCGATACAACTGGTGTTCGCGGGCCGCGTAAATCTGATGGCAGTTTACCGGATATTACATTTATGCACCTTGCGCCTGGCAGCCAATTTATTAATGCCGGTACGGATGTCGGAATTCCTTTTAACGGAAGCGCACCCGATCTTGGTGCTTTTGAAACCGTTGGACCTGTTCATGTTGTAGACGGAAGTACAGCAAGAGTCTTGGGATTTCAATTAATGCAGAATTATCCGAACCCCTTTAATCCATCGACGAACATTGCTTACCAAATTGCCAAATCCGGACTGGTAAGCCTTAAAGTTTATGACCTTTTAGGCCGTGAAATAGTGACTCTGGTCAATGAAAACAAATCGCCTGGCACCTATACTGCTCAGTGGAATGCGGCAGGTATGCCCAGCGGTATGTATTTCAGCCGGCTTGAAAGCACCGGCGAACAGCAGATCAGAAAAATGATTTTGATAAAGTAATAAATTTGAAACATGATTTTATGAGAAGAACGATCTTTATTATTTTCTGCTCGGTCGTAATCATTGCCAATGCAACGGCACAGTCTGCTTCTGCAACGTGGCAATCGCCTGCCGATACGACTACAACAGCTGCCGTAGTCGCAGGAAATATTACAGCACCTGGCCAAAGATTAAGCACGACTAGTGATACTCTAACAACAATGACTGTACAGGACTATGTGGGCGGCACGACTACTATTGGTCCTCCGCCTTCTCCAGTTGGAATAGCGCAGCGACTCTGGCTAAACAACCACATTTGGCCGAATGAGGGTTCATCCGTACAAAACAACGGTCGGTATATCCAATATTCTGTTTCTCCTTTACCGGATAATAAATTTACAGTCACATCTATTAGTATCAATATCGGGGAATTAGGCAGTTCAAATAAATTTTTTGCCAATGTCTATTATTCCACCGATTCCATGTTTACAACAAAAACACAGTTGAATTCGCTTGCATTAACTTTATCAAATGCTGCCACAGCATCAATGACAACATTGTCGTATTTCCCGGCGGTTCTGGTCGATACCGGTAAAACATTCTACCTTAGAATTTATCCATGGTATGGTGCATCCTCCACCGGTCCAGCAAAATTCGTATTACTCGCGAATGTCGTAATTTCCGGAACAACTGCGTTGGCTGGTGCTCCTTCGCTTATCGTTACCCCTCCGTCTCTCTCTTTTAGCACTATCAAAGTAAATACAACCAAGGATTTCTCCTTCACGCTTTCCGGTACTCTGTTATATCCTGAAAGTGACAGCATTCGAATCATACCTCCTTACGGATTTGATGTATCGACAACACAAGGAAGCGGATATTCATCCTACCTTGCGCTGCCATATTCTGGCGCAACGCTGAACCTGGATACAGTGTTTGTCCGGTTTATGCCTTCGTTAGTCCAGACGTATAGCGGAAACATTTCAGTTTCAGGCGGCGGTATAACTCCGCAAACTATTGCAGTAAGCGGTACCGCAGTTGATCCGAGCACTATTCTCGGGATATTTGTTTCGACAACCGGCAACGATACGAATGCCGGAACCTATGCTCAACCCTATTTGACTCTTCAGAAAGCAATCTCGGTTGCCCAACCCGGAGATACCATTTTTGTTCGTGCTGGCACTTATATCAATTCTACGACGATCGGAATATCTCAAAGCGGAACTTCCGGTAACCTTTTTTGCCTGTATGCATATCCGCCGGATAATTCCCGGCCGGTTCTTGATTTTTCATCAATGTCGTTCAGCGGTTCCAATCGTGGAATCAATCTAACAGGCAATTACTGGCATATTAAAGGATTAGATATCTACAAAGCAGGTGATAACGGCATGTATACCAGCGGCTCGCATAACATCGTTGAGTATTGCGTGTTCCGTGAGAATAGAGACGGCGGATGCCAAGTAGGCGGCGGTGCTTCGTATAATCAATACATCAATTGCGACTCGTATTATAATTTCGATGATACAGGTGATCCAGCTACAGCCGGGGGCAATGCAGATGGATTTTCGCCAAAGATGGATGTAGGGACAGGCAATTATTTTTATGGCTGCCGATCTTGGCAGAATTCGGATGATGGATGGGATGGGTATTTGCGGCCATCGGACGATGTCTCCACAACAATTGAAAATTGCTGGTCCTTTATGAATGGTTATTTGAAGGACGGCGTTACGTCTTATCCGTCCATGAATGGTAACGGATTTAAAATGGGCGGAAGCGATTCAAAAAATTTAAAGCATAATATGTTGGTGAAAAACTGCCTTTCGTTCCTTAACAAGGCAAAGGGCTTCGATCAGAATAATAATTTGGGTTCTATGACAATCCTGAATTGTACCTCATATCATAATGGTATAGGTACTTCCGGCGGAGCATATAATTTTTCTGTTCCGCTTGCGATGGCAGCGGGCAAGGTGTTGACGGTGGAAAATTGCCTATCATATGTGTATACAAAATCACCAGGCTATACTTTTGGCGCACAGACATCTCCGGTCTTTGCTACGAACAATTGGATGAGCCCCTTTGCTACTCCCACAGATGCAGATTTTATCAGTGTTGATACAACGGGCGTGCGTGGGCCGAGGAAGTCGGATGGCAGCCTGCCGGATATCAATTTT
>PLMS01000017.1 GCA_003142575.1 Ignavibacteriota bacterium | reverse complement strand
CTGCAAATACAGGAAGGTCGAATCGCAGACGTTACTTTTTTGTTTCCTACGGGATTGAAAAAGGAAGGTAATTTTGGACCGTATTTTCTGTATACGGTCAAACACGAGGAAAAAGAAAAATTCCTCAAGGTCACGGAACGGCTCGAAAAAGAGTTGCGAAAAATGAATGTCAAGACCAAGCAAGTATACAGCTTGTTCAAAGAGACTATTCACCCGCCTAAAGGGGAAGCATACACAGTCATCCGAATTGTGGAAGGCAAGAACCCAGAACCTGTACAAACTCCAGCACCACAGCAACCAACGGCAGTCCAGTCGCAAACGACACAGGTTCAAGATGTCAATTTCACTGGAGACAAACAGGTCATGCACCAATCAATTCTCGATGCAGTTGACATCACAAAAGCCATTGGTGGAATTGACTGGCGAAACACAGACATTGAGAAAATTGGTGTCTCTTTGTTTCTTTCCCGTACCGGTCAACTCACCACCGACCAAGTTCTTTCAAACGGCAACTCTAAAAAGCCGCGTAAGGTGAAGGAAGTTCACAAAGCAGAACCATCGCGCGAACTTGTTCCCGCCGAGACAGTACCATCAAATGGAAATGGTAAACACGACGACTTGCCTTTTTAGCATTCCATCAATTCATTGGCTCACCTTGTAATGAGGTGAGCCATTCTTTTTCAATCGAATTTAAAGGAGCAACACATCATGTCAGATACACTTTATGAAATCACCCGAGAACTTGTTCTTCTTGAAAACTATGAAGAACCGCAAGATCAAAGGGGAGAAGATAGACTTGAACTTTTCCGCCAAGCTCTCGACAATCTCAATATGAAATTCCTTGACAAGGTTACGAACATTGTCAAGTTCATCAAAAACCTTGAATCCTATCGCGATGCAGTAGCAGCTGAGGCAAAACGCTTAAGCGATCGGAAACGCTCTTTCGACAATCGCATTGATTGGCTCAAGAACTATGTCAAATCATGTATGGAGGCAACGCAAAGTGAGAAAATCAAATATTCCTTGTTCACGATTTCAGTGGGAAAAAGTCAACCGTCCGTTGAGGTCGTTGACATCGAAAAGGTCGATGCTCAATTTATCAAAATTAAAAAGGAAGTGGACAAGACAAAAATTCTTGAGCAGATGAAAGCTACCGGAGTTATTCCTGACGGCATCAACATCATTCACGGAACACATCTTATCATTCGTTAATGCAACTCAAAAACGGCGATACCGCAAACCGGTATCGCCGCCTAAAAGAATGGAACAGACAAAAAATATTAGCAAACGAGGCGATCAGGTTCTTGTCAGAATTGCCGACGAGTTCCATTTCGGCGTCGTTGTCTATGTGTCCCGATATTGTCCTTTCTCGAATAGGATTCTCCGAGATGGTGCGATTGTGGGAGCAGAAGTTCCTGGTTTACCGAAGCATCAGCGGATCTATTTCTTCGAGCCGTTTGAACCTTAGCTTTCCTCGATTTTCCTCTTAGATAGCGTTCGTCCATGGGTCTATACAATTTACAGCCCCGTTCTCGCACCGCAAGCCTTTCATCCCGCTTTTAGCGGGAATTTAACCACTCGCTTGTGCAGCTCTGCTCCTCACTCACACCGGACAAAATGTTGCGCCTTGACAGTCACACATTTTGCAAAACGGTGATTCGTTCCGGTGCTCGCTTCCGCGCTCGGGCTTCGTTCTTTGCAGCTCGATACAATTGATAGAAAGTGAACTCGCTTCATTCACTTCGGGCATTGCGGTGCTGTGCCTGCGGGGCTGTGTCAGCACTATCGTTTTTTCTGTTCTCACGGCTTTGTTGGTCGTGGGGCGCCGGCAGGCTGCTTCGGCTTGGGCTTGTCAACGTGGGCGGTTCGCTCGGCAGTTTTCGCCTACATAGGTGTTACCATGTTTTCGTCTTTCTCTTCCGTCGGCTTTTGCGGGTCGCGTTCGCTTCCTGTGTCTGCACAGCCGCTTGTCGCTTCCGTTGTCTCGTCTGTTCTCTCTGGTTCTACTGCCCGCCTTGTCGTCGGCTGTTCTGTGGGGGCTGATGCTCTCGTTCTTTCTTCCGTTCCGCAGTCTTCCTTGTCTCGTGTCTCTGTCTTTGCAGCTTTCGGGTTCAGCGGTCGCGGTGCTTGTTCACTCTCGGCAGTTCCGGTCGTTGCAGCTGCAGGTCGTGGTGGTGCATTTGTCAACTGGTGGTCAGGTGGTCGTCTCAGCGTTCCGCTTCGTCTTCGCCTTGCCAAGCGTTCGCTTGCTCTTGTCCAGTTTCTCGCACGTCGTCATTCAGCGCTTGTCTGTTTTCTTGCTTCTCCAAAGTCTCGTGGTTCGTTGCTTGCGTGCCGTCTTGCCGCGCGTTTCGGTGTCACCGTGTTCGTCTTCTGTGTCGGTTTTTCTCCCTCTCGNNGCTTGTCAGTGGTCTCCCAAACCATTGAAGAAGCAGATGAAGGAATTCTATGAATCAATCACATACAGCAAGTACGACTTTCGCCGTCGTAAACACGTGAGAATAATCCGTGAAGAATTCAAAAACGTCTTCGTAATCGGTCTATTGCTCTTTACGGTGCTCATTGCAATCACATTTAACTGTTGCATGCCAATGCAACCACTCCAACAACAGCAATTACAACAACCAAAGCAGTTGCATCAACCACATGTATCACATCAACAACAGGGCTTACAACCGACTAAAAAAGTCAAGCAATACAGTACAAGCGATCAAGAACTGCTATTGCAGTTTGACGATGATACTGTATCAATGAAATGTTTGCAGTGGATTAATAACACTCCGTCAAAGCAGCTTCGTTCATCGTTGCGGAAAGCGAAAATCTATAACAATCGAATAGACACATTACTTTCAAATCGTCCATACACATCATGGACTGAAGTGTTTGACCTACCCAAAATTGGTATAAAAACTATAGAAAAACTTATCACAACATGGAGAGGTGTAAAATGATTGCAGCAGAATTCACACACGAGGAAGTTCAATCCCTCATTCAATCACTTGAAGCAGAACGCGATCAATATTTCAAGGACTATGGTTCAAACAGGTTTAGTTTCGTTCGTGAAATTGCGGAAAGAGTTGTCGAACAAAATAATCAGCTTATTCACAAACTTGAATTGTTGATCGGAGAGGGAGTGCCGTTCTGATTTTATTTTTCATTTAGTATATCGTTCAATGAATCTCCAAAAACAGATTCATAATTTGTCAATTTGAATCGAATACCTTTTGAACGATAAACGGCACAAATTGATCGTGTTGTCCTACTTGTGGTTGTCCCAATTTCGCTTCTATGCCAATTGGGAATGGTTTCGAGAACTCAATAGTGTAGGGCTGTCCTTTATTTTTTGACAGGCCGACCATAATTTCGCCCTGGATATATGTTGGCGCTTTACCAGTTACAGTTCCAATAAATGTCATGGGGAAATCAAAGGAAACTGCATATTCGATGCCTTCCACCTCCAAATTGACCAAAGTAGTAAAAAGGCTATTATTAACAAGTGAAATATGCGTGATTGGAACTGAGTAAAATACACGCAAAATATTTTTGTGCGAACCTTGTTTTATTAGAAATGTTCCAAAATCTGGTCTGATCACTTTGCTTGTCCGTGATTTAACTATTAATCTTAAATGATTGTCTTACCAAAGAAATAATATACTCCAAATCGTCATCAGTGTTAAATTGAATTTGATAGTCTCCATTGCCCCAATGTCCAATTTCTGCAATATCCCGTGCGAGCTTTTTAGAATCCTCCAATTTGCCCTTTGGAAGATTGAGAAAAATCTTGAGTGACTTCTGCAGTACCACAACATCGGTGACATTTGTTCTTGTACGAAAAGTGATGTATTTCTTCATCGGTTTGATAGAAATGTCGGGGCTAATCGAAAGAACTAGTTCTCTGAAACGGCTGTATAACTCTGCAATGTTCGGCTGTGCTATCTTCAAATGACCTTCTTCGGTATAAGTTTTAACTTCTCGGCTAATTGCCTCTACAACGTCACTCTTTTTAGAAACTGTCTTGATTGAGGCGACTGAAGCTGCTGGCTTGTGTTGATCTAATCGAACCGTATTGTTTGAATAACGACGAACTTCCCACAATTCAATGGGTAAGTCTTTGAAATTGATTGCTTCAAGTTGGAAGGTAGTAAACGAGGGAGAGATAAACAAAACCCTTGATTGCGACCAGTCGACATCGTCTCTTTTTAATGAACCATTGCACCTTTCGTTGTACTCAAGTATGAATTCCGCTTTGTTGTTGAGCATCAAACCGAGATAGCTCATACCTTGATCAACAACTGAAAAGTTTGCACCTTTTTTAAACTCGATGATTACAAAAGCTTTGGAATCCGTATCATATGCCAGTGTATCCATCCGAAGAGTACCAAGTTGATACTCTCCACGAACAAACTGTAATCCAAAAAGGGAATTCAGATTGGATTCGACAATTGCTTGAATATCTCTTTCATACTTGAACGGGTTTTCTTTAATAAGTTCAAGCTGTTTATGTGCTATTTTGTATAAAGGCATTGGAGCGATACTCCTTTTATATATATTTAGGGCACGATAGATTTCAATTTGTTTAATTTGTGGTTCGTTTTTATGTGTGTTATGTCTAATCCTTCTCTATTTGATTAGTTTGATGTCTTTGTCAAACCGATGTTCTTTTTTATCGATAACATTCTTTAATATGAATGCAACGAAGTCTTCACCTCCGACCTGAATTACCTCGACGGCTTTTGATACAGAGATAGTGGCTTCGAGAGAATTGATCTTGAGCTTGGGAAACTTCCCAATGCCTGTGTGGAGAAAAGTTGGCTCTTGAAAGTCATTTCTAATTTTGGTGGGCGGTATTTCCTGAAAACCTGGAGGATAGAATGAGGAAACGATGCTATAGACTGAACTCACTTCCTCATCCCGTTCATTGTAGAATTTGATGGCATCTTCGAGTGCCGCAATCTGGATATTAAATTTGTCATCATCGGGAATTCCAAGCCGCTTTCGTTCTTCCTTTGCCCAGTCACTATCAGGGATCAAATTGATGCCTGTAGAGTGTGGAATGAAGGCATAAAGGTTTATAATAATTGTTTGAATTCTACCTTCTTTATCTTCCTCCGTTGGTTCCCTGAGTTCATATAACACGATACCATTCTTTTCCGCAAATTCCTTCGCTCCTTTTTGATATCCAGTGCGTGTAACAAAAATGCCTCTCGGTTGATTTAAAAGGTCGTCCAAAACACCTTTGAATTTTATAAGCTCTCCTTGCTCGACCCGACTGTTCCAATCTTTTGCCTGAACGACGGTGTAATAGATAATTCCACCAGCTTCGAATTCCCAGTAAACATCAATTTGATGAGAGGCAGTTTTACCTTGTAGGACGACATCGTGTTGAACGTTTATTGTTTTAACCGACTCTTGATTAAGAATACGATCAAATATTTGTTGAGTTAGTGTCTCGTAGGGGATTCCTGTATTCTTTGCCATTGTCTCTCCTTAGTGATGGCATATATATAAAATATGTGAAATGACATATTGCATTTTAATTTTACTAGTTGCAGGTGTGTCGCCATTTCATAGATTAATTACTCTCTCAATGACACCCTTGATACCTTCTGGAACGTGGTCAGATTTTATATTGACAAACATTTCATAAGCCCTGTCGATCTTTGTTGAACTGTTCCGAGGGAGATCGCAGATCGCTTCAATGTCTGGAGAATACCAACTGATCTTGTCTTTTTCGGAAATAGTTTCAGTGATAGCTTTATTCCAGCGGGCATGCTTCGCGTTGTCTTCTTTCTGAGCAGTTTGCCGTTTTTCTGGCCAGCTGGGATCGATTGGATGAATATCCTCATCTACTACGACATAAAAAGGTAGCTCAATAGCCCGACATACTTTGATAAAGAGTGGAATCTTTGTTTTGCCCCCACATTCAATAACAGAGATTCCAAGTTTATTGATATCAGATCCTAGAGCTTTGAACGCTAAAGGGAAAATGATTTTCTCTGTGTCGCCTTCAGTAAGTAATATCTTCCGCGCGAAAAAGAGTTCATTACGTTGAGCATCGAATTCAGTGAGTAGGCGGAGTAACTCCCTTTCTTCGAGTGTGAGATTGAGTTCGCCGGCCTTAGTGACTTTCGTACCTGCTTCTTTGGTGCGCCGAACTATGCAAACGTCTTCAGTACGATGAATATTAACAAAGATTGGCGAATGAGTGCTAACAAACACTTGATTACCAGAGTCTGCAATTGAGTGAGGGACAGACGCAAAGTATCGTGCTTTCTGTGGATGTAGAAAAACCTCCGGCTCCTCAATTGCAAAAATTGCACCTTCACGTTTAAGTTCTTCGTACGTTCGTAGAATGCCAACAACAATTGCGCTCTGTAGGCCTGCGCCAACGTCGCTGGCACTGGTCTCAATCCCAAGTTGCGAGACAAAAAGTTGAAGTGACTTGTAGACGTTTG
>PLMS01000133.1:21282-21709 GCA_003142575.1 Ignavibacteriota bacterium | reverse complement strand
AAATCCTTAACCGGACATCACTGCCTATGAGTACACAATTATTACGAAAGATGGTCTTGAACTCTGGATTGGGCAGAATATGCAATTGATCATGGAAGAGGACCGTGTGACAGGCTTCCAGGCAGTGGCCCGCGATATCACAGAGATGAAGCAGGCGGAGGAAAAGATCCGGCAGATGGCTCACAATGATTCCCTGACGGGTCTTCCCAACCGGAAGCTCTTCTCCGATCGCTTGGGTATTGCCTTGACCCAAGCCCAGAGGCATCAAAAAGAAGTAGGAATCGCGATGCTCGACCTCGACAATTTTAAGGTCGTGAATGACACTCTGGGCCATGATGTGGGAGATCTTCTTCTCAAAGCAGCGCCAGAGAGGCTAAGCGCAGTGCTGAGGAAGGGTGATACCATTGCGCGCTTCGGTGGCGACGAG
>PLMS01000133.1:0-21268 GCA_003142575.1 Ignavibacteriota bacterium | reverse complement strand
TGCCGATATCGCCATGTATCAGGTCAAGCAAACAGGACGGGACCGATACCAGCTCTGTAAAAAGGCCTGAGCGATACTAATCGCATCGACCTATTCCAAGTTTTTCAACTTGAAAGGACATGATTTCAAACGGTAATCCTCGCCGCAATTCTGAACTGAAAGTTACTGCTTTGTAGGTGTTGACAATGGCCGGTACAGATCATCTTTTCTCTGGTCACTTCTACGCAGTACGGGTTGAAAGCTCCTACGTAACAACATCTTCAGCATTCACTGACTTCAATAAATAATTGATGCCCTCGTTGTGGTCACTGTGAACACAATTGGTAAAATATCAGGAAAATCGTTAAGTTCACTAAAAATGATCTGTTCACTTCTGAAGCTTCCGGAGGAGATCCAAAATGCCCTTCGGGAGGGAGCGATCGGCGTTTCGCAGGGCTACATCTTTGCGGCCAAATCCGCTGTAAAATTAGGATGCGATCCGGGGGAGGTAGGTTGCGAGGTCCGGGAAGACCGCCCGGTCTCCCTCCCAGCCGTAGATCAGCAGGTCGATGTTCAGCCGCTTGAGCTTCTCCCGGAGGGCATCTTCCGGGGTGCGGGGGAGGGCGAGGAGGAGCAGCGGATGCCCCGGCAGACTCAGGCCGTTCAGGAGGAGCTGCGTCGCCCCCGCGTGGATCCCGGCCAGGGACATCTCCGTCCGGACCTGAAAGACGGCCCGGATGCGGCCTTCCCGGTTCATCACCAGCAGGTCGCGGCAGCCGTCGTTTCCGGTCCGGAGGCCATGTCCTTTCAGCGCCTCGGAGAGATCCCGGACGATCAGGCCGTGGTCGCATTCGGCGCCGGTCTCCCGTTCCTGTTCGCGGCAGCGGGCGCCGATGAGATCCTCGCGCAGAGACAGTTCGTCGAAGCGCAGCTCCGCCTGCGCGGAACGGGCGGAGGCCGTCTCCTTGATCCGGTCGATCTTCCGGACGAACTGGGCGATTTGCCGGGCGAAGCGCGGCGAGTTCAGAACCCCGATGATGGCGATGGACGTTTCCTCGCCGCCGTCGTCCATCACCTCCCAGACCCCCCGGTAACGGTTTTCGAAGAGGCCTTTTCCGACCCCCTTCCTCCCGCCTCCTAATTTTCCCCGATGAACGACGAAGACACGCCCGGCGCCATCCTCGGCGAAGGCGCCGCCGGTCCGCCGGTCGATGCCGCAGAGGGGAAAGTTGATCTCGCAGGTGATCGAGATGTGGGAACCGCTCTCGGGACGGCCGACGCCGAAGGCGTTCCAGTAGCGGTGGTCCGCAATCTTTCGGGAGAAAAACCAGATCCCCAGGCGTTCCGACCAGGCGACCTTCGCCCGGATGCTCGCACCCGGGTGGCCCAGCTCGACGGGGATCACCTCATCGGTCAAAGGTTTCAAACTGCGGATGAACTGCCGCCGGTGCCTGCGGATGGCTGGTTCGTTTTCTACCACGTTCAGCATGATTTTCGCTTCTCTAATCCAGACGTTTCCGGAAACGCCCGACCGCCCCGGCGAAGACGGCAACGCCGATGACGGCCAGCGCGACGTACTGGGGCCAGAGGATGTGCAGCCCCACTCCCTTGAGAAAGATTCCGCGGATGATGACGAGAAAATAGCGCAAAGGGTTGAGATATGTCAACCCCTGAACGAACTCGGGCATGTTCGCGATCGGAAAAACGAAGCCGGAGAGCATAAAGAAGGGGAGGATGAAGAAGAAGGTGGTCATCATCGCCTGTTGTCGCGTCTTCGACACCATAGAGATGAACAGCCCGATGCCCAGGGTGCTCAGCAGAAAGAGGCAGGTTGCGAAGAAGAGGGCGAAGACGCTCCCCGCCAGCGGAATCTCGAACCAGTACAGCGCGAACAGCATGACGAAGACCATCTGGCCGATCGCGATGACCGTATAGGGGATGGTCTTGCCGATGATGAACTCGAACGGCTTGAGCGGCGTCACGATGAGCTGCTCCATCGTCCCCGCCTCCCGTTCCTTGATGATTGCAATCGAGGTCAGGAGCAGCGAGATCAACATGATGACGAAGGCGACGATCCCCGGGACGAAGAAGTTCTGGCTGTCGAGGTTCGGATTGTACCAGGTCCGGATCCGGGCGTCGATCTTCCCGTATTGGAGGTCGCGGCCGTAAAGTTCGCGGAGCAGCTCCTGGTTCAGCCGGTCGAGGACCATCACTGCGTAGGAGATCCGGACGGCGGCCATGTTGCTCATGCTGCCGTCGGCGAGGATCTGGACGGCGGCCGTCTCTCCCCGGCGGATCCGGCTGCTGAAATCGGGAGGAATCTTGATTCCGAGGTCGGCCTTCCCGGCAAGGAAGAGCTCCTCCATCCCGCGGGAATCGGCCAGCCGGTGGGTGATCCGGAAGATCCGGCCCGCGGTGAAGGCGTCGGCCAGAAGCCGGCTCTCCCGGGTCTGCGCCTGGTCGATCAGCGCGACACGGATGTCTTTGATATCGTAGTTGACCACGTAGCCGAAGACAAGAAGCTGGATGAGCGGCGCCATCACCAGGACGACGCGGTTCTTCCGGTCGCGGAAGAGCTGGATGAATTCCTTGCGGACCATTTCCCGGATTCTGAGCCAGCTCATAGCCCCTCCCGCTTCAGGATGATGACGTTCAGTGCCGCGAGGATTGCGAATATCCCCGTCAGGACCAAGAGGTCGGGCCAGAGGTGGGCGAACCCGAGGTCCCGGAGGTAGATTCCGGAGAGGATGTTGATGTAGTAGGTTGCCGGGACCGCATAGGTGATGATCTGGAGGGCCTTCGGCATGTTGATGATCGGAAAGACGAAGTTCGACAGCAAGAGCGACGGGAGGTAGGTGATCAGGACGGCCATCTGGTTCGCCACCATCTGGGACTTCGTCACCGACGAGATGAGGAGGCCGAGCGTCAGCGCGACCAGGATGTAGAGCGAGGAGGCGAGGATCATCAGATAGAAGCCCGCCTTCATCACGACGCCAAAGAGAATCTGTCCCATGAGGACGGAGACCAGGACGTCGATCAAGGCGATCAGGAAGTAGGGAATCGCCTTGCCCACGAGGAATTCCCCCGCCCGGATGGGGAGCGACCGGATCGTTTCCATCGTGCCGTTTTCGTACTCCCGGGCGATGACAAGCGAGGTCAGCATCGCCCCGACGATCATGATGATGATCGCGATGATTCCCGGGATGATGAAGTTCCGGCTTTCCAGGTCCTCGTTAAACCAGACCCGGATCCGCCCCTCGACGGGCGGTCGGATCTTCTCCATCCCCTGCCGGTCGAGGAAATCGGCGAGGAGCTTCCAGTTGTAGCCCTCGATGAAGCCGCTGATGTAGGCGCGGGAGATTCCGGCGAAGTTCGGATCGCTCCCATCGAGCAGGATCTGGACGGCGGTCTCCCGGTCCGCCCGGAGGTCGGCGGTCCAGCCGGCGGGGATAATCACGGCCAGCGTCGCCCGGCCGTAGTCGAGCGCCTCTGTGACGGCCCGGGTGTCGGGGAGCCGGGCCGTAATCCGGAAGTAGGGGGAGGCGCCGAGGCGGCGGATGAAGTCGCGGCTCATGTCCGTCTGTTCCTGATCGACGACGACCGTCTCGATGTGTTCCACGTCGAGGCTGAGCGCATAGCCGAACAGGAGGATGAGGAGCAGCGGGATGGCGAATGCAAGATAAAGGCTTCGGAAGTCCCGAAGCAGGTGGTAGATCTCCTTGCGGGTGATCGCCTGGATATTTCTCGGATTCACGCGCGTTTCCTTTCCCTGTTACGCCATCAGCGCGACAAAGGCGTCGTTGAGGTCCGCGTCCGGCTTTCCGGGACAGGCCCCGCGGATGATCTCGTCCGGGCTTCCCGCGGCGACGATCCTCCCCTCGTTGATCATCACAATCCGCCCGCAGTGGCGCGCCTCGTCCATATAGTGCGTCGTGACGAAGACGGTGATCCCCTCCCCGGCGATCCGGCCGATGAAGCCCCAGAAGTGGCGCCGGGTGATCGGATCGACGCCGGAGGTCGGCTCGTCGAGAAAGAGGATCCGCGGGCGGTGGAGGAGGGCGCAGCCGAGGGCGAGGCGCTGGCGCCATCCCGGCGGGATATCCTTGGTGAGACGGTCGCGCGCCTCCGTCAGGCGGGTCATGTCGAAGACCCAGGCGATCCGTTCCGCCCATTCCTTCTCCGGCACGCTGTACACCCCGAGGTAGAAGCGGAGGTTTTCGAAGGGGGTCAGATCCTCGTAGAGGGAGAACTTCTGGGACATGTAGCCGATGGAGTGCTTCACCTCTTCCGCCTCCGTGACGATGTCGTAGCCCGCGACCTTTGCCTCCCCCGACGTGGGGGTGAGGATCCCGCAGAGCATCCGGATCGTCGTCGATTTCCCGGAGCCGTTCGACCCGAGAAAGCCGAAGATCTCGCCGGGACGAACCGAAAAGGAGATTCGATCCACGGCGGTGAACGCCCCGAAACTTTTTTCAAGCTCCCGGACGACGATGGCGTCCGGGTTGTTGTTAGCGGCAGTGGTCATATGAGCGACCCTTGGTGTGCTGGGAAATGGTGAAAGTCCTCCACGTTGTCATTCCCGCGAAAGCGGGAATCCAGTGATTGCAAGCTTTGCTGGACTCCTGCTTTCGCAGGAGTGACGGATTTAAGAGTTATTACAAAGGCGTCATCCTTCCTGTCCCGTCTTGAAGGCATCCTGCGCCAGGTCCGCGTCCGCCTCCCGGATCCTCTCGATGATTGCTTCCTCCAGGTTCGCGAAGCGGGAGCGGATCTCCGCGGGGGTCGCCGTCGCCAGGAGCTCCGCCCGGTGCATGAGGCCCAGCCGGTCGCATCGCTCCCCCTCGTCGAGGTAGGCCGTGGAGACGAGGATGGTCATCCCGTTTTTCCGCATCCGGCCGAGGATCTCCCAGAACTCCTGGCGGGAGACGGGGTCGACGCCGTTCGTCGGTTCGTCGAGGATGAGAAAATTCCCGCCGTTCTTCAGCACCTTTGCAAGCAGAAGCCGGCTGCGTTCTCCGCCGGAGAGTTTTCCAACCTTGGTATTCATCCGATCGTCAGCAAAAAGGAAACGCCGCAAGTACGTCCATACTTTCATCCGTTCTTCGCCGAACAGTATCCATTCCCGTCCATCGCCGAGTTCCTGGATGACTGTGTTCTCATCGTTCAGTGCCACGCGTGATTGATCGATATAATTGAACACCGTCCTCTCGCCAACAACAACCTCGCCTGTGGCACCTTGAAGCTCCCCTAAAATAATTTTCAATAATGTTGTTTTACCAAGACCGTTGCGCCCGATGATGCCTAATTTACGTTTTCTGTCAAACTTGAAATCCAATCCATCGAATAATTTTTTTCCACCAAGCTCCATTCCCAGATTCTTCAAGTTGAGAACCGTTGTTCCAAGGCCTGACGGCGTGGGAATGATCAACTCAACTTCCTCTGCTGTCTCGGGACCTTTTTGCTCAACAGCATCAAAATATGCTTTGAGCCGGCTTTTCGCTTTCGTTCTTCGTGCACGGGCTCCGCGGCGCACCCATGCAAGTTCACGGCGCAGAAAACTGTTACGCTTCTGCTCTTCGGTTTCTAATTGCGCTTCCCGTTCTGCTTTATCCAGCAAAAAATCATTGTAATTACCGTCGTGTGAGGTACATTCACCGTTCGAGAGCTCGACAATTCTGTTTGCAATCGAATCCAAAAAGTATCTGTCGTGTGTGACAAAGAGGCATGCTCCGGAATAATTTTCGAGAAATTCTTCCACCCACTCGATTGATTGTGTGTCGAGATGATTCGTCGGTTCGTCGAGAATGAGGAAATCCGGACGCGAGATAATCGCCTTGCACAATACCACACGCCGCTTCTCTCCGCCGGAAAGGGAGTCTATAGCGCGATGCTTCTCTGGAACATTAAGTGAATGCATCGCCGTCTCGATCCTGTTCTCGAGATTCCATCCATCACGGTGATGAATCTGTTCCTCTAGAATATGACGTCTCTCCGAAGTTGGGGGGGGCGACTCGTACTCTCGTATGATATCAATGACATCGTGTGCACCGTCCACAATATTTTCATAAACCGATTTAGTGGAATCGAGTTGACAATCCTGTGCAAGGTACCCGGTAATAATGTCCCTGCGCCGCGAGATCGATCCTGAATCTGGCTGCATCATGCCTGCAATTATTTTCAGTAAGGTCGATTTGCCGGAACCATTGCTGCCGATGAGTCCTATTCTGTCGGTTTGATGGACATTCAGTGTAGCATTTTTGAGAACGGCTTGAGGTCCGTACCGGACGGCGAGATTTTGTGCAGAGAGTATGGCGGGACGAATGGTTTTAGACATAGTTTGTGTTAAGCACTATTTCACATCCAATGTATATATAATGCAAAAGTTTTGGCAAATAAACCTTTGGAGTGATAGGATGAGTATTTTCGATGCATCTTCAGTTGAGTGCGACCGGGCATCATGCGATGGATAGATCAATCGTTGACAGTCCGGTACAACAATCTTCGCAGGGGTTCAGAAATGTCTTGCTTTTAAATGAGCATATGCCCATATTGAATTATGCCTCGACACAAGTGCTGCAGAATGATTCGAAGTCTTCCGAACAACACGTGCTATAAGCCAAAAGGGATTCCCGTTTCGCGATTAAAAGAAGTAGTGTTAACGCTGGACGAGTATGAGGCCATGCGGCTTGCAGATTTCGAGCAGTTATATCAAGAACAGGCGGCTGGTAAAATGCGCATTTCACGCCAAACCTTTGGGCGCGTAATTGAATCCGCACATTATAAAATTGCAGATGCACTCATTCATGGCAAAGCATTTATCATCGAAGGCGGCGAAGTTGCCGTTCGAGGTGCTAAAAAATTCAAATGTAAAAATTGTACGTGTTTGGGAAAACAAACCTCTGGTGCAACAGGCACAGTGCGTTGTCCAAAATGTTTCAAGAGTGTCAATCATTATTAAACAACGGAGAAGAATCCTTATGAAAATAGCATTGCCATCACGCAACACCAACCTCGATGATCATTTTGGTCATTGTGAATATTTTACAGTCTTTACGGTGGACGAAAACAAACAAATTCTTACCGAAGAAATCGTACAGTCTCCGAAAGGTTGCGGCTGCAAATCGAATATTGTCGATACACTATCTGCAATGGGTGTGACAATGATGCTTGCCGGAAATATCGGCAGCGGTGCTGTGAATGTATTAAATAATCACGGCATACAGGTCCTCAGAGGTTGCTCCGGCAATGTGAAAGCTGTTGCACAGCAATGGTTGAATGGTGCCGTTACGGATTCCGGGACTACCTGTCATCAGCACGATCACGAATGTCATACTAGTTGAGACTGATGAAAAGGTAAAAGTATTATTTGAGAAGAGTTCTCAAACAAATATTGTTACATCCGAACCAACATCTTCCCTTCGTATTTCCCGCTTGCAGCAAATCCATCTCTGGCTGTTGCTTTCATAATTCAACCGTCAGCCGTTGGAATGCAATCGCTCATGAATGCCAATAAAAATGCCCGGAGGAGAACCGGGCAAGAGTTATGCGTTCATCGAAATCAGTATTTCAGTCGAACTTGTGTTTATTTCTTTTTCCCAAATACCAGTGCTACTCCGACGCCGGCGATGATGTATTCGAACATCGCAAAGATGAACCATTGCAAGGCGAGTTGATGAGGGATACGAAATGAGGCATACGAACCGAATGCAAACCCCATGCTCAACATCAAACCGATATAGAATCCATACCGTACACCTTCCATGAGTCCTTTTCCCTCGTATCCCTTAGAAAAGATAAATGCAAACATGAATGCCACAACAATCTTGACAATATGCATAACCCACATCTTCTGCATCATATCGGGCCGCCAGACATCCTGCATTGTCGCATACACAGACCCGAGAATGATACTGTGGATAATAATATCCAGCACTTCTAAAATCACAAATACAACAACAGCGCCAATAAGAACTTTTTTCATGACTTCTCCTTTTGGTTTGTTGGCAAATGTTTGGATTGAGGGATAGCGTTTTCTCAAATTACTTCTGACATACGTGTGCGACCCTGCTCGATGAGCGGACGATCCCGCTTTCAGCGGGATCCTGAAAATGACAGACGAGTTAGCAATAACCACTAACTCGTGTCATTTTTCGGAGCGGGAGACGGGGATCGAACCCGCGACGTCCAGCTTGGGAAGCTGGCATTCTACCGCTGAATTACTCCCGCAAAATGTATCTTTTTAGCCTAAAATCAATTGCTGATTTTTTCCTTTTGTTTGTGTGCCCGCTTGAAGAAAATTCACCAAACAAATTGATAACTATGAAAATGTAATCTGAAAATTCCTTTGAAGCAATGGCAAAAGATAATTCATGTGATATAGTCTATTTGGGTTATGTGCTGCACGAATCTGGCGATATTGACAATGCACTTTCTGAATCCAAACGCGTCGCAAAGCAAAAAGTTTGTATCCTTAATGATCATACAAGCAGGAAAAAAACGGTCCACCCTTAGAACATCATCTCAAAACCGAAGAAATTCTTACAGCTGCAAAACAAGTGGGCTTCTCTTCTGTGGAAACAATCCAATTGGAGCATATGGTGCTGTTGAGATTGACTATCTGATGATTGCTCTGCAAGAATCTCAGAATAGACAAGTGTAACTGCATTTGCCCTTTTCGTTCATTCCTAATTTTTATAAAACTCCGAGCTATTTTTCCACTTCTGCGTTTAGTCCAAGGTCGATTTATCATAATTTGCAATAATGCCTATGTTTACGTGGTACAATAGTTGCTAATTATAAATGTAGCTATGAGAACCGAAACAAAAGAATCCACAATTTATTCTATTGGTGAAGTTGCCAAATTGCTTGGGGTGTCAGTCCAAATACTCCGGTTGTATGAAGAACGCGGGCTTGTGCTTATACAAAAGAGCGCAGGCAATCAACGTATCTACACAGAAGATGATATTGAACGTATTCGATGTATTCGCAACGCCATCAACGAACAGAAAATCAGCATGGAAGGTATTCGCAAGATTCATTCATTGATACCTTGCTGGGAAATGGTGAGTTGCCCTCCAGAAAAGCGAAACGAATGCCCTGCATATGGTTCACACGATGCTGGGTGCTGGACCTTCGAACAACGAAACACCGATTGCGCGACACGCGAATGCCGGACATGCAAAGTGTATCAACTTTCATCCGATTGTGGGAATATTAAGAAACTGATTCAACGATCACTTAGTGTCTCTGAGTGTAAAGATTCTTCCTCTTAAAACAAGGAATCCATTCACATGAAAAAAACGATTATCAGCGTCGGGCTCGGTGTTCTTGTGCTTTCGTTGACGGTCATGTTGACTCTGACTGATCATGGCACACCAACGACACCGCTTACGACCTTGCATATGAAGTACCGGCAGAAAGAAACACCCTCTGTCGACCATACGAAATTTTCACAACTCAAAAAGCATTTTTCCACACCGCAGGAAGTAACTTCTGCATGTATTGCTTGCCATAATGAGCGCCACAAAGAAGTGATGCAGTCAAGCCATTGGAATTGGGAACGGCAGGAGTATGTGGAAGGAAAGGGCATTCGCACACTCGGCAAAAAAAATATCCTAAACAATTTTTGCATCGGTATTTCCGGCAACGAACAGAGCTGCAATAAATGCCATATCGGGTACGGCTGGGGAGATGAGAAATTCGATTTTAAGAATCCGTTGAATGTCGATTGTCTTGCCTGCCACGATAACAGCAACACATACATAAAAGCAGTTGGCGGAGCCGGTATGCCGGATGCCTCGGTGAATTTAACGAATGTCGCACAACATGTCGGAAAGCCGATGCGCGCGAATTGTGGCACATGCCATTTCTTCGGTGGTGGCGGCAATAATGTGAAGCACGGTGATCTTGAAAAAGCGTTATTCGATCCTTCGCGCGATGTCGATGTGCATATGGCGTCGGATGGCGAAGATATGCAATGCGTTGATTGTCACACCGCGCGCAAACATCAGATGCTCGGCAAGATGTATTCCGTTTCTTCAATGAATCGCAATCGTGTGGAATGCGAGCAATGCCATACGGATCTGCCTCACGCAGACGATATTCTCAACAAACATACATTGAAGGTTGCCTGCCAGACCTGTCACATCCCGGAATACGCTAAAGTAAACCCGACAAAACTTTATTGGGATTGGTCAACAGCAGGAAAACTAAAGAATGGACAACCGTACGAGGAAACGGATTCTAATGGAACAGATGTCTATATGTCCATTAAAGGTTCATTTGTGTGGGGAAAGAATTTGAAACCAGACTATATCTGGTTCAATGGGACTGCCTCGCATTATTTGGTCGGTGACACGATTGATCCATCAATACCTGTGAAGATCAATACACTCTACGGTAGTTACGATGATCCAGATTCGAAGATTGTGCCGGTCAAGATACACCGTGCGAAACAAATTTATGACACACAGTACAAATATCTCATTCAACCGAAAACCGTTTCAACAAAGGAAGGGGATGGAGGATACTGGAAAGAGTTCGATTGGAACAGGGCATCTGAAGAAGGAATGAAAATAATTGATCTTCCCTATAGTGGTAAGTACGGTTTCGTTGAAACTGAAATGACTTGGCCGGTGAATCATATGATTTCACCGAAAAACAAAACCGTGCCGTGTGCAGATTGCCACACACGCAACAATGGGCGAATCGCTTCTCTTACTGGATTCTACATCCCCGGAAGAGATTATACTTCCTGGGTAGAATATTTAGGATCTGGATTAATTCTGGTCACGTTCGCCGGTGTGTTGATTCATGGCGGTGTGCGCATAGCAGCTTCAAGAAAGCAGAAGGAGAACAACACATGAAACGCGAATACGTCTATAAGGGATTCGAGCGCTTCTGGCACTGGATGCAGGCACTGTTGATTATCTTTCTCGGGTTCACAGGATTCGAAATTCATGGTAGCCTCCATTTTTTCGGTTTCGAACAGGCAGTCAAATTACATAACATTGCTGCTATTGCATTTCTGGTCTTGATTGTTTTTGCTATCTTCTGGCACGTCACAACAGGTGAGTGGAGGCAGTACTTGCCTACGCGAAAGAACCTTCGTGCACAGATGGAGTATTACATTTTTGGAATATTTCGTAATGCACCACACCCTACAAAGAAAACTGTGCTGAGCAAATTGAATCCATTGCAAAAAATTGTCTATGCCGGATTGAAGGTAATCGTCATACCATTAATGGTTTCTAGTGGACTCGTCTATATGTTTTACCGATATCCACAGCGATACGAGGTCATAAGTTTGAACATTGCCGGATTGAAGGTGGTTGCAACCCTCCATACAATCGGTGCCTTTTTGCTCGTGGCGTTTTTCGTCGCACATATTTATCTGATTACGACTGGAAGCACGATTACGTCGAACCTGAAAGCGATGTTAACAGGGTACGAAGACTTACCCGACGAGCAACTATCGCCCGATAAATCCAAAAAGAGTTCTTGAGGAGATAATTATGAAAACAAAGTATATGAATCCATATCTTGCCGGTTTCTTTCTAGGGCTTGTGCTGCTGGCAGCAATTTTTATAACAGGCAGAGGTCTTGGAGCAAGCGGCGCGATCAAAAGCATCGTCGTGGCGACGGTTGACGGTGTCGCACCAGCACACGCCGAGCAATCATCATTCTATGGATCGTACGTCGGTGCGGGACAAGATAATCCTCTAAAATCATGGATTGTCTTTGAAGTTGCCGGAGTTTTGATTGGAGGATTTTTATCCGGTTTGATTTCAGGCAGATTGAAATTCGTGAGTGAAGGCGGTCCGCGTATTAGCGTAAAATCGCGTTGGATATTCGCGGCAATTGGCGGCGCGTTGTTCGGTATCGGCGCGCAATTTGCTCGTGGATGCACTAGCGGTGCTGCGCTTACCGGTATGGCTGTACTTTCAACAGCAGGCTTCATTACAATGATGGCGATCTTCGGATCCGGATATATGATTGCTTACTTCTTCCGTAAGTTGTGGATATAGGAGAAACGACCATGGGACCATTCGTACCTGAACTTATTTCCGATCAAATGAATTTGATTGTTGCCTTGCTCATCGGCATTGCCTTTGGTTTTGTCCTGGAGCAAGCCGGTTTTTCCTCTTCGCGCCGATTGGCAGGAGTATTCTACGGTTATGATTTCACTGTACTGCGCGTATTCTTCACCGCAGCTGTGACAGCAATGAGTGGCAGTTTACTGCTGGCATATTTCGGTTACCTTGACCTTCAATCCGTTTATGTGAATCCGACATGGTTGATGCCAGCAATTGTTGGCGGAGTGATTATGGGATTCGGTTTTATTATTGGCGGCTATTGCCCGGGCACATCGATCTGTGCAGCAGCCATCGGAAAGATCGATGCTATGTTCTTTGTCGGAGGGGGAATATTGGGAGTGTTTGCATTCGGCGAACTCTATCCGCTCTATCATACATTTTATGAATCGACAGCATTGGGGCCGATTAAAGTATTTGATTCGCTCGGTATCTCGCAAGGATTGTTTGCATTCATCCTTATTGCAGTGGCAGTCGGTGCTTTCACGATAACGACAATGATAGAAAAAAGAGCGAATAAATCTTCCGCACCATCATTGGAATTCAAACCATTAAAGCACAAGATCGCTGGGGCAGGTATTATCATGCTGGGTGTTGTGTTTATTTTCATGCCATCCCGTCAAGCGCACTTGACAGAAAAAGTGCAGAGCGCATCATATGGCGCATCACATAGTGTGAAGATTATATCGCCGGATGAGCTTGCTTACCGCATCATTGACAAAGAGAGCAGCGTGCAAGTTGTGGATATGCGTTTGCCTGAACAATTTGCAACACTCGCGTTACCCGGTTCGGTCAATGTGCAGGTAAAAGATTTGTTTGGAAAAGAATTGACTCCTATTCTTTCCGATCGGCGTGTAGTCAAAGTAGTCATCGGACAAAATGAGGATGAGAGCCGAACAGCGGCATTACTCTTGCAAGAATTAGGATATGAGAATGTTGCGATGCTTCAGGGCGGATTGGAGAATTTCCAACATACCATCTTGATTCCAAAAATAGCAAACACAGGCAACCGATGGGATGCAGGTGTCAATATATTTCGTTCCAACGCATCAACAGTAATTTCCAAGATGATTGCCGATGCGAAGAATAAGCAGCCCAAAATTGCAAAGCAAGAAAAGAAGATTCAGGGCGGGTGTTGATTGAAGGCATACAAATTTCACATTTACCAGTGAAGAATAGAATATTTGGATTTCCTCGTGTGTCCAAGATGGGTGTCTAAGCAAAAAAAAGGGCAAAACACGTCTAAGATGCTTGCCTCAAATTGTCTTTCTTTGGAAGAAAAATGGGCTTTTTACTTCTGAAGTTTCTTTTTCTTTCTAGGCCAAGAGCCTACCGCTGAATTACTCCCGCATATAAATTCTGCACCAATATAATTTTTTATATGAAAACAGTCAAACAGCATACGTCGTCGGATAACATGAATTTCAAATCGTCAGCAGGTTTCAGATGGATTAGTTTGCATGAATTCCGTATTTTCTTTTGATGAAACATCTGCATTTCACTCTTGTATCGCTCATCCTCGTGCTAAGCGGCTGCAATTCATACATCCAGCGAACGATATGGCAGTCGATCACAAGAATCGGCGAGCCGATCCCGCCTGCCCCGCGTATGATCACAACACCGATGCTCCAAAACGTGAAGCTGGCTGTGTCGTGGGTCGGGCATGCAACTGCGCTCATTCAGATTTACGACAAGATATTTATTACCGATCCCCTTTTTACGAACACGATCGGTATGATTGTCAAGCGTGCTGTCAAACCCGGACTCGATCCGGCTCTCCTCACAAAAGTAGATTTCACACTTATCTCGCATATGCATTTCGATCATCTCAGTTACGGCAGTCTCGATATGCTTCCGAAGAACGGAACACTGGTTTTCCCCGATGGACTTGCGGAGTATGTTCCGGACTTTGGTTTTCGGGAAGTTGATGAGATGAAGCCGTGGGATGTGATCGAGGGCGACAGCGTCCGCATCACGGCGGTTCCGGTACAGCATTTCAACGGACGGTACGGAATTGACCGCGGATGGATGGGAGAACGCGGATATACCGGTTATGTTATCGAATACAAGGGAATTGTTGTCTTCTTCGCTGGCGACACCGGCTACAATCTCGAACTCTTCAAAGAAATTGGACGCCGTTTTAAGATTGACCTGGCAATTATTCCCATTGCCCCGAGTTCAGGAAGCGGTCTTGGATCGCAAGTACATGCAAGCCCGCTGGGTGCGCTGGAAATTTTCAAGGATGTGGGAGCACATTATATGATGCCGATCCATTTCGGCACGATGCTTTTCGGATCTACTTCAAACCCGCTGGGTCCGCTCGATCAGCTTCGTGCGGCTGCAGCGGACGAAGGAATTTCCGACCGAATTGTTGGACTGGAGGTCGGTGAACAACGGATTCTTTATTAATGAGACTCAATTTTTACAAATGCAGTGCAGTAAAAATTGTAAGTCGAATTAATCCCGATAGCGCAGTGTATCGGGATATAGTCAATACTTGATTGACGTTGGAGCGGTCTCTTTTGGAATAATGCAATTGTTATTGCAGTGTAATAATGGTAGCTTTTGTTTGTCTATGATGGTTCAAGATGAAAAATATCCTTGTGATCATCACTAAAAATACTCATTCATTAAGAAGAGAGGTGTTATGAAGAAACTTGTATTCATGAATTTTGTCGTGGTATTATTTCTGGCAATATTCATCACAAGCATTTCCGTGTTTGCTGCGGATTCACCGAATGCTAAATTGTTGTCTATTGCCGAGATGGCAAAGGTAACAGGCATCCAGGGACTCAAGACCGCTCCCAAGGATCCAAGCAAACACATGATTGGAGATGTGAATTTTGTAAAGCCGGATGGAAAAAGACTCTTAAGTCTCGTATTTGAAACCGTCGACCTGAAAGCGTACGCTCAAGCCGAACAATCGAAATCATTCAAAAGTGCCTATAGCGGTCCGGTAAAGGGAATCGGCGACGAAGCGTTCGATGGTCCGCCCAAGATGCCGCCGTTTATTCTTACAGTGCGAAAAGGAACTCACTTGGTGACGATCTCAACAGACTTAGACTATGAAACGATGAAACCGCTTCTGACGCAAGAACAGCTTAAAAAGATTGCAGCGATTATTATCAAAAACGGAAAATGGTAATCTGAACCATTCAATTTTCTTGTGCTCATCGCCAGAAAAATTCGTTAACAAGAAAGACTTTATGAAAAAACAAATATTTATGAATTTCGTCACGGTATTATTTCTAGCAATATTCATCATAAGTATTTCGGGCGTTTCTGTGTTTGCTGCGGATTCACCGAATGCTAAATTATTGTCTATTGCTGATGTGGAAAAGGTAACAGGCATCCAGGGCCTTAAAATGGTTCCTAAGGATCCAAGCAAACACATGATTGGTGATCTGAATTTTGTGAAGCCGGATGGAAAAAGACTCTTAAGTATTGTATTTGAAATTGTCGATCTGAAAGCGTTCGCTCAAACCAAACAATCGAGCTCATTCAAGAGTCTATACAGTGGTCCGGTGAAGGGAATCGGTGACGAAGCGTTCGACGGTCCGCCCAAGATGACGCCGTATTATCTTTCGGTGCGGAAAGGAACGCACTGGATAACGATCTCGACATCCCTCGATGTTTCCAAAGGCATGAAACCGATTCTGACACAGGAACAGCTCAAAAAGATCGCAGAGATTATTATCAAAAACGGAAAATGGTAATTTAAACTATTCAGCTTTCTTGCTTATTCTTCGGCAGCGCTTGTTCGGGCTGCCTATTTTTATTTTAGGACAATCAAACAGCGTGAGATACTGGATAATTGAATTTCCAAATGAAATCTTCGATGTTGAGCTCACACATTGAAAGTTAGATTCATACGATAGGTTTCAATGCTTTATGTTTCTAAGTTAACACGCCGTCGCCCGTCCGGTTTATCAGCGAGCGCCGACTTTCCTGTTTTTCGTTGAGAGCTCTGTATCATACTGCACAATCAGATTCCTGCTGCGTTTCGCCATTGCCGCAGGAAACGGGCATGATTTTCTTTTTTTCGTGTTGAAATGCACGGCAGTCAACTCCATCACTGCGGCGATTTCTCCGGTTGCATCATTGCGCATCTCGTGAATGAAGCGGACGGTTTTCTCTTTGAGTTCAAGAATGCCCGAACGAATGGTGACTGTGCTCCCGGGATGGAGTTCAGCTTTGTACGTAATGTTTTGCTGAAGCGCGGCGACACCGCAGTGCGTGCGCTTAAAATAGTTGACATCCAGTCCCATCATCGCAAAAATCTGCCACGCTGCGTCGTCAAACTTACTGACATACCACACGACATTCATATGTCCCATCAGATCGCATTGCCATGGATGGACAACACCGCGATAGGTAATCGGTAATTCAGTCATTGTCATTTCCTAAAATGAATTGCAGAACCGTAATCATTTCCATCCCATACGCTGCCGCAGGCTTGCAATATGAGCAACATGATGCTTCCCATGCCACGCGTAGAGCGCCAGTTGTTCGTTGAGAGACATAAGGCCCGATGCAGGATGCCGAAATTTCTTTTCAAATGCATCACTAGAAAGGCCCCGCAGGCAGGCAATCCATCGCGCATGGAGCGCATCGAGAAGAGCCAGCGAGATTTCAATCGAAACCGTCTTCACATCGGGAAGTTCAGACCATAATGCTTCTTTGTAGGTCTTGACATCCGGCTCATGTTCCGTCAGTGCGAGCTTCAGCCGCACATAGCCATTCATATGGCTGTCGGGAAGATGATGGACAACCTGCCGGACTGTCCAGCCGCCTTCACGATACGGCGTATTGAGCTGTGCATCATCCAATCCTTCAACCGCTTTGCGGAGTTCCTTTGGCGCTGCAGCAATTTCTTGAATGAAGCGTTCTCTCTGTCCAGCATCGATGTGATCCGGCTTCTTGTATTTGCCAATCGGATATTGAAGATTTTCACTCACCATCATTGATCTCCTTTTATCTTAGAAAGAACTTGAATGACTCCATCATTTGGTTTCTTGTCGATCAAATTTCAAGATGAGCATTGCAAGAGTTTATCCATCATCCTATTGCTGTCAGGACTTTCGTGCTGGCAGTGAAAAAGCAACCATAGGGCAATGGATTTTGTATCTCTCTTCAATAGTTCATTCTGATAACTTTTGTGACCTAGGTGCAACCCACTTCTAGTGGAGAAATATTTTTTTTATGAAAGATCAATCATCTTGAAATCTCCTCCAGCTGAAGTCGTTTGGGATGCCTTTAACTCAGCTAATTTCTTAACGACAACAGATATTCTTTTAAGCATCGCCAGCCATTCTTCAAAATCCTTTCTATAATTATCCGGCAGGTCATGCCGTAAGCGGGACTGCAGAGGTACCATGACTGCTGTGAGAGGATTATTAATTTCGTGGCATATAGTACTAACAACTTCTGCAATCGCCGAAAGGCGTTGACTCTCAATCAATTGATTTTGCATCTCGCGGAGCTCCTTCTGCGCCACATCGAGTTCATTGTTTTTCTGAACCACGGCATCATACGTGGATAAAAGCAGATTCATAATCTGCTGGCGGTTTGAAGTAATTGTATGATGTTTACCATCTACCACAATTTCCATTGTTTCTTTGTAATCATGATTTATGTTCAAAGCCATTGTAGCAAGAATGAATTTTATTTTTGAAATAAGATATTTCTCATCGTATGGTTTCGGGACAAAATAATCAGCACCGGTATTCAGTGCTTCGACGATACTCTCTGAAGCCGACATCGTGGTGAGCAGGATGACCGGTATTGACCTGAGACGAGGATCTTGTTTGAGAGCCTGACACAATTCATAACCGTTCATCTTTGGCATAAAAATATCACTGATGATGAGATCCGGTTTACCCTTTCGAGCACAAGAAAGGGCATCCTCACCATCTACTGCCCGCTCGACATGAAAACCATTTCTCTCAAGCAGATTCGCAAGTATGAGCAATTGCGTCGGGCTGTCATCGACAATGAGTAGTGCTGCTTTTTTCTCTTTTTCCATTTCCATCTCACCTCTAAGGTTTTCCTGATGTTAGCCAAATATCCGCGAGCTCACTCCCATCATCGTAAAATGGCATGTACGATGTGTCCCGGCTTCTTGAATTTGCCAATCGGGTATTGAATATTTTCACTCACCGTCATTGATCTCCTTTCATCTCCAAAACTCACCGCACAAACATCCAGAACAAAAAACAGCCGATAACGAGAAGAATGAAAATGATTTTGAAGATTTTTTTTGTGATGAACCATCCGACCCAGAAGCCGATACATCCGCAGGCAATGATGCCCGGCAGGCGCCAGTCGGTGCTCTTCATAAAATACCTCCAGAAAATCCAGCAGAGTGTTACACTCATAAATAAACCCAAAAAACTAAAAACCGGTTTCACTTTATCCATAGATATCGTAGTAATCTACTTCTTGTTCATTCAAATTTCAACTTGAAGAGTATGCCTGACTTTGAATAAAACCTTATCTGAGAAGTAGCATCTTTTTCTGCAGGTACACATTTCCGGCAATGAGACGATAAAAATATATTCCACTCGCACAGGTATGAGGCATCCAAGGGTACTCGTACACTCCTGGAGATTGTCGTGCATCCACAAGCGTTGCGATCTCGCGTCCAAGAACATCGTAGATCTTGAGAGTAACCTCTCCCTGCCGCCGAAGCCGGTAGACAATATTCGTCGTTGAATTGAAAGGATTGGGGTAGTTTTGTAATAATCTAAAATCATATAGAATATTTTTATTGTTTGTAGTAATTCCGGTCGGATCATTTTGTTTGATTTTGATTAGAAAATAATTTGACCCATTTGTTGAATCACTATAATCACCACCAACAAATACATTACTACTATCGTCCAGGAATATTCTGAAAGCATCGTTATAAATACTATGGGGTGCTTTGTATTTTTGCTGCCAGAGTAATTCTCCAGAATCCGAATATCGTAATGTATAACAAATCCCAAAGGATGTCATATCATTAGTACCACCGGATATATAGACGTTATCTTTCTTATCGATTACCAGACATGATGCAAAATCGCGAAGATTTTCTTCACCATTGAATTCCCGTCTCCATATTTCAGAGCCAGCGGAAGAAAGTTTAATAGTCATATAATCAAAAGATCCGATACCTCCGCAGTAACCGGTTATAAGAATATTATTTTTAGAATCCACCGAGACATCTGTGGCGAGAGCATAAGAATTATAATTCCAAATTGAATCACCATTTTGATTTAATTTTAATACATTACCAAAGCTATTAAAAGCCAGGATAAGGTTTGAATCTTTATCAAATATAAGTTTTCGGGGAGAGTCTTCTTTTATGAATTTTCTCCACTGAATATTTCCAGCCGGGTCCAATTTAAGAAGTATAGTATAGTTATCCGGTACATCGCCGCCGGAATAGCAAGTTTGAATCATTACAGAATAGGTATTCCCGTTTGAATCAGCCAGCAAGTTACTGATGGAATATTGACTAGTATCATCCTTAATTTGAGTTGTCCAGAGAGAATCACCAGAGGTTGAATATTTTCCAATAATGGCTGCACTTGTGCCTAGATACTGATTGATTCCGATTACCGGATTATGTTGAGTATCAAGTAAAACAATTTTTCCTTCTGCCGAATTAAATACTTTTTGCCATTTAAGAATCCCTTTCATGTCATATTTGAATAAAACAGCATCAGAATAAGAATGCCCAAAAGTTGCATTCCCAATAGCATAAATATTTTCATCCGAATCTATAGCTATAGAATTTGCTGCGTTCACAGAATTAGGGGCAGAAGTGTATCTTATAGTAAATAGTGAGTCGCCAGAAACGGAATATTTAATAATGAAGAAATCAGCAGAGCCAGTTAATCCATCGCTCAAGCCAGCAAAGTAAAAATTATTATTATTATCTGATTTAATATCGTACAGATATTCGGATTTATGTCCAGGACCATCATAAATTTTAGACCATACTATTTGGGGAACTATTTGCGGAAAGGTAATCTGAATTGTTAGGATTAATAGAGTAATTAATAATTTATATTTCATTTTATACCTCCCATTGTGATTGAAGGATTTCAGTGGAAGAAATTGAGATGAGACGGATAATTATAATGACTAAATATTTCATTTAGTATTCCGTGATGATCCGGATTATTAATAATTAGTTACGTGAAAGTTATTTGATATTAGGGCGAATATCAAATAAAAGCAAACACCACTGATCTATGCCCAAATAATTGGATTTATTGTGCATAGATAAGGAGCTATGCACAATTTTTGAGATATTTTGGGCATAGGTTATAAGAAATGCCCAAAACTAAGCCATAATTGGGCATAGTTATTTTAATAATTGATGAAAATCTGGACAAAAATACACTTTATCGTTCTTATACTTATATTCATTCAATATACCAATTCCAACAAGTTCAGAAAAATATTTAGAAGAAGTATTTCGACTAATATTTAAGACAGATTGCATAGATTTTTGTGAATAGTAAGGATAACTGAATAAATATTCCACCAATTCAGCCGAATATATTCGAGAAAGTTCAATACTCAGTTTTTCCCTGAACTTTGCCATTAGAGATCTGATACCAGTAACAGATTGAGTTGTTTTTATTGATTGTTCCTCAACAGCATCCAGAATAAAAATAATCCAATCTTTCCAATTATTAGATGATGTAATACTTCTTAAGAGTCTATAATAGTCCGATCTATGCTGGTTAATATAGCCACTAATAAATAATATAGGGAGTTCTAACCGTTTAGCCAGGCAAAGGTAGAGAACCATCAAAATACGACCAGTTCTGCCATTTCCATCAAGGAAAGGATGTATTGATTCAAATTGATAATGCAGAATAGCCATTTTAATAAGCGGATCAACATCATCCGAAAAATCATTAAAGTATTTTTCGAAGTTGGCAAGAAGAGAACGAATTAAATCCTCACCTTCAGGTGGAGTATAAAGCACTTGACCAGTAGTTATGTTTTTGATACTTACACCAGGTACTCTTCTAATACCAGATTTAGCCGGTTCCAGTTGAGCTTGAATGGCAATAAAAGAATTGGTATTTAGAAAACCACGAGTACGAATTTCATTAAAACCACTTAAAAGTGATTGGCGATAATATTTAGTTTCCTTTTGTTCTTCCTTAAGTTCAGCTTCATCAATAAATGTA
>PLMS01000091.1 GCA_003142575.1 Ignavibacteriota bacterium | reverse complement strand
CGTGGAAAATCCTTTTGCACTATATTCTCCCAAAGCTACCTTTCGGTTCGTAATAGTGCAAAAGGATTTTCCACGACGCTTAAAAATATTTCTGCAATAGATGGAACCATGAATTTTGAATTCACAAATCGGATTCCTATTGCTTTATCATTCCAAGCACGTTTTCTCAAATGGGATTCAACAAAGGCACATAGCGACACGCTGTTTGGAATCTCCCCGGATTCTCTTATCAAAGCACCGGCAGTGGACACCACGACTGGTTTCGCAATCAATCCGAAGATTTCGAACATTGCAGTCATTCTCACGGGAGAACAAATTGACATGATGCCGCAAGCGGATTCAATATTTATTAACCTTTATTTTTATATAGGAAATGAATTGAAATGGGTAAAATTTAAAAAAGATGATTACATCCGAACTCGTTCTTCCATCAGTGCACGTTTTACAATAAATAAACCACAAAGGGAGAACGGGAAATGAAATCGAATCTCAGTGTTCTCACTATCGTCCTTTTTTCGATCGTTCTTCATACGGCTCTCGCAGGTGATCTTTCAAATATTCGCGGTGTTGGAATGGGAAGAACGATCAATGCAGCCTCGCGGGGTATTGACGCTCTTGGTATCAATCCGGCTAACATTGCAATTCCGGACCAAGGAAATTTTAATTTGAATCTTGCACCATTCGGCCTTCGTGTGAGTACAGAATTATTGGATTATGGACTGTACAAAGAATATTTTACTGGAGTTGATTCAGTCGGTAAGCGTTGGGCGAAGCGTCTTGAACCAGCTGATATAGACAAAATTCTTTCTCAGATGCCTGATTTGCCAAAAACTCGAGTTGCAGCGGAAATGATGGTTGGGGGTGTATCCTTTCAGAATCCTATAGTCGGCGGAATAGGATTTGCGTTTATAGAACATGCCGGAGCTGCGATAACACTTTCAAAAGATTTTTTCCGAATGGCTGCTTTTGGATTAGAGCCAGCCGGATCGGTCTACATGTTTGATGGCACTGCGGTTTCCGCATGGTGGTATGGCGAATACAATGTATCCTATGGACGGAAGTTGCCAGTCGATCTGAAGTTCCTCAAAGACCTGTATGCTGGAATCGGAATAAAAATTATTCAGGGGTACGGAATATCCCAACCTATAAGTCAGAAATCTTCTTTTGGAAATTACCCGGATCCCGCTAATCCGGCGCAATATACTTTAAGAGGCAACATCGATTTTCTCACCACTCATGCCGGTGTTGATTTTATGAACAAGAACTCAGATGCACCGATCACTCCATTTCCAAATCCTGTTGGCAAGGGAACAGGTTTTGATATTGGATTATCGGGAGAATTGATCAATGGAGTGCGAATTGCCATGAGTGTTACCGATATTGGCAAGATCACTTGGAATAAAAACGTTATAGAAAGCTATGGCAGCGGGGCGATTACTATCACGGGTGCTTCTAACAATCTCGAAGATACTTTGAAAAGCGTATTCAAAGGGAAGACGCGTCCCGGTGAGGCATTTGATACAAATCTGCCGACTGCATTACGGCTTGGATTTGTGACAGAAGCATCGGAGATCCCTGTTCTAAAATTTCTACCGGGTAAGTTAATTCTCGCTTTCGATTACCTTCAGGGGTTCAACGAGTCCCTTGGTAATACAACCAAACCGCGATTTTCACTCGGTACTGAGTATCGTGTATTTCCTGTTTTACCGCTGAGAACCGGTTTAGCATTCGGTGGTGGAGATAAAATGCGGTGGGCGTTCGGGTTTGGACTTGATTTTCACTACTTCAGTTTGGATTTTGCTTCAGATAATTTCGGCATGGTTTTCATACCGAAGAGCTTCCAAGTAGTTTCAGTGTCGTTGGGAATGAAGATCCGGGTGTAAAAGGAGAACATCCGGGTTCTATAAGATGTACCTGCTGAGGTCACGATTCTTGACGATCGAATTCAGTTTGTCCTGAACAATTTTCTGCGTGATAACAATGTTGAATTCGGCAATCTCGTCAGGTGCGTTGAAGAGAATCTCCTCTAGGAGTGTCGTGATGATGGTGTGAAGACGTCGGGCGCCGATGTTTTCGACTTGGTCGTTCACTTCGTATGCAATCTTAGCAATTTCTCTCACTGCTTCGTCGTTAAATGTAATTTCGATTCCTTCTGTCTTCAACAGCGCAGCATATTGTTTGATGAGAGCATTCTGCGGCAGAGTAAGAATTTTTTCAAAATCATCTTCTGTCAAACTTTTCAATTCAACACGAATCGGGAAGCGTCCCTGCAACTCCGGAATCAAATCCGATGGTTTTGCTATATGGAACGCACCCGATGCAATAAAGAGGACATGGTCGGTTTTCACCATTCCGTGTTTTGTGAGTACGCTGGAACCTTCCACAATCGGGAGCAAGTCCCGCTGTACACCTTCGCGCGAGACATCAGGTCCGGAACTATGTCCGCGTGCACTCGCAATTTTATCAATCTCATCGATGAAGACGATACCGGAATTCTCAACTCGTTCCAATGCCTCTTTTACCACTTTTTCCATATCGATCAACTTCTGAGATTCTTCTTGTATAAGAAGTCGACGAGCTTCAGTGACCGTTACTTTACGGCGTTTCTCTTTCTTCGGAAGAATATTGCCAAACACTTCCTGAAGATTGATGCCCATTTCTTCCATGCTAAATGGTCCCATCACCTGCATCGATGGCATTTGGGCAAAGGATACTTCGAGTTCGACAATCCGCTCATCAAGTGCGCCTGAGCGAAGCTTCTCCCGGAATTTCTGACGCGTGTTCTCATGTTCTTCCAAAGTATCCAGAGGTGATATAGGTGGTTCAGACGGTTTCGGACGCCGGTTGGAAGGGATAAGAATATCGAGAAGCCGTTCTTCTGCTAATTCGCGCGCTTTATTTTCTACTTCTGCTGCTTTCTCTGCCTTCACCATATTGACGGCAATTTCTGTTAGGTCGCGTACAATCGATTCGACATCGCGACCGACATAGCCGACTTCAGTGAACTTCGATGCTTCAACTTTTAAAAACGGTGCATTGGAAAGTTTTGCTAATCGTCGTGCGATCTCTGTTTTACCGACACCGGTAGGTCCGATGAGAATAATATTATTGGGCATGATGTCTTCGCGAAGCGTTCCGGTGACTTGAAGCCGGCGCCATCGATTGCGAAGAGCAATGGCGACTGCTTTTTTTGCAGCATGCTGACCGATAATATACCGATCCAACTCATGGACGATTTGACGCGGTGTGAGTTCTTTTGCCGGGAGAGAAATTTGTTTTTTTGCCACGGTGCCTACAATTCTTCGATAGTGAAATTTTTGTTTGTATAGATGCAGATATCCGAAGCGGCATTGAGAGATTCCTGTACAATTTCTTTTGCGCCCATGTTCGTATGTTTGGTAAGTATACGTGCTGCTGCCAGTGCATAGCTGCCGCCTGAGCCCACCGCGACGATGCCGTCATCGGGTTCAATGACATCACCAGTGCCGGAGATGATGAGTGCATGTTCCTTGTCGAGCACAGCAAGCAATGCTTCAAGTTGACGAAGATATTTATCTGTCCGCCATAGTTTGGCGAGTTCGACAGCTGCACGTGCAAGCTGTCCTTGGTATTGTTCGAGTTTTTCCTCAAACCGCTCCAGCAAACTAAAAGCATCCGCTGCTGAGCCGGCAAATCCCACAAGAACGGAATCGTTGTAGAGCCTTCGAATCTTATTCGATTTTTGCTTCATGACCGTACTGCCAAGCGTCACTTGTCCATCGCCGCCGATAGCAATATGGCCATTATGTCGTAATCCAATAATTGTCGTTGCGTGTATCTGTTTATCCTGCATGAAAGTTGTCTCCTCGTTCAATCAAACCTTCCTGCGCATCCTGGCGATAGGAAGACCAATTTGTTCGCGATATTTTGCAACAGTACGCCGGGCAATACGAATTCCTTCCTGTTTCAACATCTCAGCGATCTTATCGTCATTCAACGGATCCTGCGGATGTTCCGCAGCAATCATATCTTTGACGCGCTGTTTAACGACCTGGTTGGAAATATCTTCACCGTTGTCGGATTCAAGCCCGGAAGTAAAGAAAAATCGCAGGGAATGAACGCCGAATTCTGTCTGCACATATTTGCTGTTGACAACACGGCTGATCGTAGAAATATCCACACCAACTATTTCTGAAATATTTTTGTAGATCATGGGCTTCAGTGATTCACCTTCTTCAAACCACTGCCGCTGCTTCTCGACGATGATTTTCATGACCTTCATCAAAGTCTCACGCCGCTGGTGAATGGAAGCGATGAACCATTTTGCCGCTTCGAATTTTTTCTTCACAAAATCTTTGGTTTCTGCGGAAACTTTTTTTCCTTTCGGCGTCACCAATTGTTTGTAGGCACTGTTAATGCGTAACGCTGGAATATTGCGATCATTAAGGGTGATAATGAAATCGCCGTTGTCTTTCTCCACGATGAAATCCGGTGTGATATAATTTTCTTGTGCCGTAAACTCGCCTTCACCAGGTTTCGGGTTGAAGTGTTGGATGATTTCGATGACTTTTTTCAATGTTTCTCGGCTGATCGAAAGATTCTGCTCGAGATTATCAAATCGTTTGAGCTTAAAGTCTTCGAAGAAGGTTGTAAGGATTCGAATGCCAAGTTCTTTCAGGGAATGTGCATATTTGCCTGTATGAAGTTGGGCTATAAGACACTCCTGGAGATTTCTTGCTGCGATGCCGGATGGATCGAGGAGGAGAATTTTCTGAAGGACCTGTTCAGCCTTTTCAACGGTAAGTATAAGTCCATAGCTGAGGTTGAGGTCTTGAACAATAAGAGTCAACTCGCGGCGCAGGTATCCATCTTTATCTACATTGCCGAGAATTTCTTCTGCAAGAAGTATCTCTTCCTCGTCTGTGACGGACATCTTCAGTTGGCTGAGGAGCCGTTCGGAGAGCGGAATAGTGGAAGGCATCGGCGACTCGTACGTATCATCTTCATCTTTTGATTTGGATGCCTCAGGGCTTTTAAATCCCGCAAGATCGTCGTTGATATAGTCTTCTATCGTGTAGTCGTCTTCGGTTTGGCTTTCTTCAATTTTTTCCTCTGGTTCTTCAACAAGATCATCCTGCTCAAGCGTCAAGTCCTGCTCTTCGTTCAACTCGAGCATGGGATTCAGCTCAAGTTCCAGTTTTATCCTCTGTTCGAGTGAAAGTGTCGGGAGTTGGAGCAGTTTGAGATACTGTACCTGCTGGGGAGTAAGTCTGAGTCCAAGTCGAAGTTGTTGTGAAAGATTGATCATCTTTTCGTTTTTACTGAATTCCTATGCTTTTGTGTCTTTTCGTTTCCATTCGCACGTGAATTGGAAATCTTCGTACCAAGGAGAACCAAACGCACGCACGAGCGGTTCCTTCAGAAAATTGCTTAAATATATATTCTCCTGCTCACCGCAGTTTAATGCAGGGTCGCATTCCGATATTCGTTCATACCGTAATCGATGCGTTATATCACGATCTATCCGAATGGGGAAGAGGTGGCAGGAAAGAGGTTTTCTCCATTTCAATTTGCCTTCAAAAAACGCTTTCTCAAATGCACACCGTGCAATTCCCTCTTCGTATAGTACAAAAACACATGCCCGATTGTTGAAACACATAGTGGTGTACGCCTTTGGCTCGCCTTCGAAAAGTCCGAATTGCACTATAGTATCGAGATGCGCTTGCGGAAGATACGATTTGATAATAGGGAAAGAATATTCGATCCGTTCAAGTTCTTCATCGAGTAACGGAGCACCCTGGCCGCCGGGTAATGTGCAACAAGCGCCTTTGCATGCGGAAATGTTGCATGCAAATCTGATCTCTGGAATATTATCTTCCACACTAGTTTTTTGAATTTCAATCATCTTTTT
>PLMS01000127.1 GCA_003142575.1 Ignavibacteriota bacterium | reverse complement strand
ACAAGCAGCTTGACGAGCAAATTGAGGAAGTGTTGAATGAAATCCTTCCGGAAGCTTTTGCTGTCGTAAAGGATGCCTGCCGTCGATTGGTAGGGCAGACATGGGATGTTGCCGGTACAAAAATTGTCTGGGATATGGTACCGTTTGACGTTCAATTAATGGGTGCCATTGTATTGCATAAGGGCAAGATCGCAGAAATGACCACGGGTGAAGGAAAAACGCTTGTCGCCACGCTGCCGACGTATCTGAACGCGCTTACCGGGCGAGGTGTACATATCGTTACCGTAAACGATTATCTTGCACTCCGCGATAGTCTGTGGATGGGTAAAGTATTTGAGTTTTTAGGATTGAAAGTTGCTTGTATCCTGCAAAATATGGACCCTCACCAACGGCGTATTCAATATGCCGCTGATATTACCTACGGTACGAACAATGAATTTGGATTTGACTACTTGCGTGACAATATGGTGGTGAGTGCCGACGAAATGGTTCAACGTCCCTACAACTACGCAATCGTGGATGAAGTGGATTCGGTTTTGATTGACGAAGCGCGAACACCCCTCATTATCAGCGGACCGGTGGCAAGTGAAGACCATAAGTTCGATGAAATGAAGCCGTATGTTGACCGCTTGGTGAAGGCGCAGCAAAACTTCGTAGCAAAAATTACTTCTGAAGCAGAAACATACCTGGCACAAGGACGGCTGGAAGAAGCCGGAGTTCAATTACTGCGTGCTCAGAGGGGGTTGCCGAAGAACAAGAAGTTGATGAAACTCTTTTCCGAGCCATCCAATAAGATACTTATGCAAAAAACAGAGCGTGAGTATATGCAGGATCAAAGTGCGCGAATGCACGAGATCGATGATGAACTCTATTTTAGCACTGATGAAAAATCGCATCTTATCGATCTCACGGAAAAAGGATGTGAATTTCTTGCTCAAGGATATCCTGGAAACAATAAAGATCTGTTTATTATTCCGGATATTGGTACAGAATTGAGTATGATAGAAGGTGATGCAACTATTTCTATTGATGAGAAACAGAAAAGGAAAGACGAAGCAAACAAACTCTTTGCCGAACGAAATGACCGTATCCATACGATCCATCAGCTTCTCAAAGCATACAGTCTGTACGAAAAAGATGTTGAATACGTCGTATCAGAAGATGGTAAGATCATGATTGTGGATGAATTCACGGGTCGTCTCCTCTCGGGAAGGCGTTACTCAGAAGGACTTCACCAGGCTATTGAGGCAAAAGAAGGTGTTAAGGTAGAACGCGATACTCAGACTCTTGCAACCGTCACGCTCCAAAATTATTTCAGAATGTACAAAAAACTTGCCGGCATGACGGGAACTGCGGAAACGGAAGCTTCGGAGTTTTACGACATCTACAAGCTTGATGTCGTTGTCATTCCAACAAACAAGCCGATGGTGCGCGATGATGAGGACGATCAAGTATTCAAGACGAGGCGTGAAAAATACAACGCAGTGATTGCTGAAATTGAAAAGATGCGCGCCATTCAAAGGCCCGTACTGGTTGGAACGACAAGTGTAGATGTTTCGGAAACGATAAGCCGGATGCTCAAACGAAAAGGCATACCACATAATGTCTTGAATGCGAAACAACACCAACGAGAAGCAGAGGTTGTAGGGAACGCTGGATTGCCGGGCGCCGTCACCATCTCGACGAATATGGCAGGCCGCGGAACAGATATCAAATTAGGTCCGGGAGTGAGAGACAACGGCGGATTACATATTCTTGGAACTGAACGACATGAGGCACGGCGCATCGATCGACAACTTCGTGGTCGTGCTGGTCGTCAGGGCGATCCAGGATCCTCACTTTTCTATCTTTCCCTCGAAGATGATCTTATGCGTTTATTCGGAAGTGAACGCATTGCAAAGATCATGGATCGGATGGGATTGAAGGAAGGTGAAGTGATTCAGCATCCGATGATTACACGCTCTGTTGAACGAGCGCAAAAAAAAGTTGAAGAAAATAACTACGGTATCCGTAAACGGCTTTTGGAATATGACAATGTCATGAACCAGCAGCGCGAAGTCATCTATGCCAGACGTCGACACGCATTGCTCGGGGAGCATCTGAGGGATGATATCTTCGATATGATGCGTGATGCCATTGATAAGCTCGTAGAAGTATATTATCCGGAAGGAGATATCGAAGGACTTCGAAATGAAGTACGGGCACGTTTTCTTACAGATATCAGTCTCACGCCAGAGCAGTTCCAGACATTAGGCGAAAAGGGTGTCGCAGATGAAATTATCAGGGCGACTCAAGAATTTTACAGACGGAAGGAAGAACAAATAGGTTCTAATCTTATGTCGACACTTGAAAAGATGGCAATGTTGCAAGTGATCGATGTAAAATGGCGCGATCATTTGCGCGAGATGGATGACTTGAAGGAAGGTATTCACCTGAGGGGATATGGTCAAAAAGATCCTTTAGTTGAATACAAAGGTGAAGCGTTTAAGATGTTTATGGAGTTAATGGATCTGATTGCAACCGACGTACTCAATATGGTACTAAAGCTTTATCCTGAACATCCTGAGCAGCTTCCGCCGCAAAGAGCGCGTCGCCCCATGCGGCGAGAAGATATGGTGCTGACACACGATTCTGCAACAGGAGCCGGATTTGCCGCAAATAAAGAACCTGTTTCTTCAACAGATGGACCGCAACGAGCACAACAGACGAGTGGTCCGCGGGTTCAACAAATACGTGTAGGTCCGAAGATTGGAAGAAACGATCCATGTCCATGCGGCAGCGGCAAAAAATATAAAAATTGTCATGGCGGTTAAGCGGCAACAGATTTGGAGTAAGATCTCATGAAGAAGATTGAAGCGATAATCCGACCATTCAAAGTGGATGATATACGCGAAGCACTTACCGAGATTGGTGTGAGAGGTATGACCTTGTCGGAAGTAAAGGGATATGGTCGACAAAAGGGACACACGGAGGTCTATCGCGGCTCAGAATACAATGTAGACTTTTTGCCAAAGGCTAAAATTGAAATTGTAGTAAAAGATGATATGATGGAAAGAGTGATTGCAATTATCCTCAAAGTCGCGAAAACAGGGAAGGTGGGAGATGGAAAAATATTTACCTCAACGATAGAGGACGTTATTCGTATTCGCACGGAAGAATCGGGCGAAGAAGCTGTGTGAGGAATCGGCATCGCACCACGTACAGTGTTTGTGACGTGGGGAAATTATTCTGAGCGTTCTGTCAGGGAAAGACGGAACGCTTTTTTGTCTTGAGAAATGGAAGAAATTAAAAAAAAATATAAAGCCGGGTATGTTGCAATTGTGGGTGAGCCCAATGTCGGAAAATCCACACTTCTCAATGCGTTGCTCGATCAAAAGATTTCGATTGTAACGAACAAACCACAGACAACGCGTCAGCGTGTTTTGGGAATTCTCAGTCGAGAAGATGCACAAATTATTTTTTTAGATACACCAGGACTGCTCAAGCCAAAATATCTTCTGCACAAAGAGATGGTCAAACATGCTGAAAGCGCTCTCGCAGATGCAGATATTATTCTTGTGATGACTGATGTAGCGCGAAAGACGGAATTGCCGGAAGAAGTGAGTATGCGCGTTTTGCCGCTGTGCATGACCAAACCTGTGTTTCTGGTTATAAACAAAGTAGATAAAGCAAACAAAGTAGAATTGCTGCCCATCATCCAAACATTTGCTCAGGAAAGGCAATTCAAGGAAATTGTTCCCATTTCTGCTCTCAAACGAGACAATCTTGATGCAATTCTAAAAACGATTATCCAATATTTACCGGAACATGAAGCATTCTATCCCAAAGATATTGTGAGCGAGTATCCTGAACGCTTCTTTGTTGCCGAGTTTATCAGAGAAAAACTTTTCGAGAAGTTCCGGGAAGAAATTCCCTATTCTACTGCAGTAGAGATTCGTGAATTTAAGGAACGTGAAAAAGGCAAGACACTCATCAATGCAGATATTATTGTAGAGCGCGATTCACAAAAAGGTATCGTCATAGGCAAAAAAGGAGAGGCGCTCAAGGAAATCGGAATTGAGGCACGCAGAGAAATTGAGGACTTTTTGCAGCATGAAGTATTCCTTGAGCTTCATGTAAAGGTACGTGAAAAGTGGCGTGAAAATGAGACGATCATTCGTCAGCTCGGTTATCACAGTTAAGATTGAAAGCGTCGCATAGATGTCGGTGCGTTTAAGAATCTATTTCGGCTTTCTTATCATTTGTCTTCTCTGGGGTTCATCCTGGGCAGCGGTGAAGCTCGGTCTTGAAACCGTTCCACCGTTTCTCTCTCTAGGAATTAGGTTTTCCATCGCAAGTATTATTCTCGGGCTGGTCATTCTTGTGCGACGTTTAGATGTTCCGACCGATAAGAAATTCTGGAAGCTAGTGTTCATTCTTTGCAGCACATCGTTCACCATCCCTTTTGTGTTGATTTACTGGGCGCAAATCCAGGTGAACTCAGGGCTTGCGTCCGTTCTCTTCGCTACGTTCCCACTTTGGGTTGCAATATTCTCACATTTCTTTCTTCCTGATGAACGAATGACACCTCAACGCGTCGTGGGTATGGTTCTCGGGTTCCTTGGAGTTGTCGTCATCTTCAACAATGGTCTTTCAAATGTGAACAGTACAACGCTTTTAGGTATGATTGCACTCATCATTGGAGCAATCATCCAAGCATTTGGATTGATTGCTTTACGACGCTTTGGCAAGCATGTGCATCCGGTAGTGCTCAACTTTTGGCCAATGCTTTTGAGCGCAGTAATTCTGTTCGCCGTCAGTGTAGGTACTGAGGATTATTCAACAGTTCGCTTCGACATAAAAGCAATAGGATCGCTCGTCTATCTTTCCATTTTTTGCACAGTCGTTACATTTGTTATTTACTTTTGGTTGATCAAGCACATTGAAGCAGTCATTTTATCTCTGTCTGCATTCATCACTCCAGTGATAGCGGTATTCATCGGTGTGATTATGATGGGAGAAGGATTTACACCAACAGCATACATAGGCTCAACGATCGTTCTGATTGGCGTTGCGGTCGCGACCATTGGTGATCTCGTTGCTATCTACCGCCGCAAAATAAGTGAAACATAAAAAAGGATAATAGTCAGAGGTACACTTGTGTGAGCAAAATGATTTTTATGAAATACATGATGGTAATGTATGGTGAATCCAGTGAATGAAGCAACATTCACACTCGCTGTAAAAGATCTTTCTTTGATCGAAAAGCTTGATGCTCTTCCGGCAAAACCTGGTGTGTACCAATTCAAGAACAACGACGGAAAAGTTATTTATATAGGTAAAGCACAAAATTTACGGAATCGAGTTCGCCAATACTTCCACAAATCACGAGTAACTGACACGCGGATCGACGCAATGGTTGCCAAGATTGTTGATGTGGAACTCACTGTCACCGACAGCGAAATTGAAGCGCTCATTCTTGAAGCCAACCTTATCAAACAACTGAAGCCGCGTTATAATGTCGTACTCAAAGACGATAAAAGCTATCCCTATATCGCTCTTACGAAAGAAATGTATCCTCGCGTGTTTGTTACGAGAAGAAATATCCCTGGATATCGTTACTTCGGACCATACACCGATGTGAAAGCGATGCGGAGTGCACTGAAGACTATACGTGATATATTTTTGATTCGAAGCTGTAATTACGATCTCGCTGAATCTTCTATTTCACAGAATAAATTCAAAGTGTGTCTCGATTATCATATTAAAAAATGCGAGGGACCATGTGAAGGATATGTGACACGGGGGCGTTACAATGCATTGATCGATCAGGCGGCACAAGTGCTTCGTGGAAAGACTAAAAGCGTGACAGAGGTATTAAAAAAAGAAATGGATATTCTTGCGGAAGAGACAAAGTATGAAGAAGCCGCATCTGTCCGTAACCGCATCAATGCACTCAAAGTATATTCGGAGAGGCAGAAAATCGTCGATTCAACTGAAGCGGATCGGGATATTGTTGCACTTGTTTCCAAAGGGGATGATGCATGTGCGGTCATCTTTAAGGTTCGCGATGGAAAAATGATCGGTAGTCAACACATCTATCTTTCTAACATTACCGGAAAATATTTTGGTGATCTCCTGGAAGCCGTTCTTGAACGGTACTACCTTGATCAAGAGGATATTCCACCTGATTTGTTTTTATCTGATGAGCTGGAGAATAGAGATATCATGAAAGAATGGCTCCGGAAACAGAGCGGTCATGAGGTCAACGTTGAAATCCCAAAGACAGGAGACAAGGCAAAACTCGTAGCACTTGTGCGCACCAACGCGCAGTTCTGGTTAGATGAATTGGAATTGATAAAACTCAAACGTGGAGATATTGTCCCTCATTCGCTCGAGGCACTTCAAAGAGATCTTCGGCTTCCTTCTCCTCCGCGAAGAATCGAGTGTTTCGATATATCAAATATCCAAGAAACAGATACCGTTGCCTCCATGGTGGTCTTTGTGGATGGCAAGCCGAAGAAAAGCGAATATCGGAAATTCAAAATACATTCCGTCGAAGGACAAAATGATTTCGCAAGCATGCAGGAAGTCGTGAAGCGCAGGTATGAGAGACTTCTTCGAGAAAACGAAGAACTTCCAAATCTCATTATGGTTGATGGAGGTATAGGACAACTCTCGAGTGCAGTAGAAGTATTAGATACATTAGGATTGAAAACTATACCAATACTCGGATTAGCGAAAAAACTCGAGGAGGTATTCTTGCCCCATCAGAGTGAACCTGTTCAACTACCCCGAACATCATCCGGTCTGCGGCTAATGCAGCAAATCAGGGACGAAGCGCATCGTTTTGCCATAACATATCATCGAGTTGTGCGCTCACAACGAATACTTCAGACAGAGTTAGATTTGATCAAAGGTGTAGGAAAGAAGCGAGCAGGGGAATTGCTTGAAGTATTCGGTTCAGTGCAAGGTGTGAAGTTTGCCACAGAGGAACAACTTGCAGAAATTGTTGGCGAAGCAGTCGCAAAGAGAATTTTAGAATATTTTGATCATACAGAAAAAACAAAGAATGAAACTTTATCATAAGCGTGATGAGTCATAAATTGCGAATCGGATGAAATAATAGTAAGTTACCAATAGTATGAGCCCATTAAAAACCTTTCTTCGGCTTCTGAAATATTTTAAAATATATAAATGGCGAATTGTAGCCGGACTTATAGCTGTCGCCATTATGAGTTTATCCGAAATAGCTTACGCATTTTTAGGTTCACGCCTTATTGATATTCTTCAATCAATTAGTCAACAAGTGCGATCAGGTAAGGAGATTCTTGTTCCTGTTGTTATGAAAGTGTTTGATTATATTTTTTATTCAACCACGATTCATGGAAATGATGAAAGCTTCCAGTTTATTTATAGATTTGCAATTGTCGCATTCATTGTTGTGCTCATTAAAGTGACATTTGTATACATTCGCGAATACGTCATGAGTTCTGTGCAGCAAAAGATATTAGTGCGATTCCGCGTTGACCTCTTCGATCGAATCATTGCTTTGCCTGTGCGTTATTTCGATGAGAATAAGACAGGCTATATTATGTCGCGGATTACAAACGATGTGTTCAATCTTGAACAATCTCTAATTCAGATCATTGAGATAGCACAAAATATTGTCTATACATTATTTTTTGCCACTGCGGTCTTTATAACAAATTGGAAATTAGCTATTGTTACAATAATTATATTTTCGCTTTCAGGAGAGATCTCGAGGAAGTATGGTGATCGAATTCGAAAACACAGTCATGATATAACAAATACTCTCGCAGATATTTCGGCATTTTTACAGGAGCGAATCGCTGCGGTACGTATTGTTAAATCTTTCACGAGGGAAGAGGAGGAAAAGAGGGTATTCAGAAATAAAGTCGGCAGTAATTATCATTTTTCGATGAAGATTGTGCGTGCTATTGCACTCTTAAGTTCTACCAATGAACTGTTCAATACAACTGCTGTATTATTGCTCGTGATCTTTTGTGGCTATCTTTTTGTCACTGGAGCATTAGCAATAGATATGATGATCTTATTTATGTTTTTAATAATCAATTTGAGACAACCGGTAAAAGCATTAGGTGAGGGTGCAGCGAGGATTCAAAAGACACTCGTTTCTGCAGGATATATTTTTGGAATACTTGATCTTCCGAAAGAAACGAACGGGAAATCCGCTCCTTCAATCATCCTTACAGAAGGTACGGTGGAATTTCGAAACGTGTCATTCGCTTATACAGGAGACATTCAAGCGCTCAAAGAGGTCAATCTGAGTGTTGCTTCAGGTGAAAAAATAGCACTTGTGGGACCGAGCGGCGGAGGGAAAAGTACATTGGTCAACCTGATCCCACGTTTCTATGAATTGTCTGAAGGTGCTATCTTTGTTGATGGGAAAAATATTCAGGATATCGATCTCTTCGGGCTGAGAAGTCAAATTGCAGTTGTGCCGCAAGATGTTATACTATTCTCGGGTACGATCTTTGATAATATTCGTTATGGCAGACTCGAAGCACAGCACAATGAAATTATTGAAGCGGCAAAAGCTGCCAATGCGCATGTGTTTATCGAAAAATTAGAAAAGGGTTACGATACTGAAGTGGGTGAACGAGGACTTCAACTTTCGGGCGGTCAGAGGCAAAGAATTGCGATTGCCCGTGCGATTCTTCGTAATCCGAGAATCCTCTTATTGGATGAAGCAACATCTGCACTCGATACTGAGTCCGAACTCATGGTACAAGAAGCGCTCGACCGGCTCATGGAAGGAAGAACTTCATTCATTATTGCCCATCGGCTATCAACGATTGCACATTGTGACCGTATTGTTGTCATAGATTCGGGCAGGATTGTGGAAGTCGGAACACATGATGAGCTTCTCAGAATAGAAAGCGGATTGTACCGGCGCTTACATTCTCTCCAATTTGCCGACAATTCCGCTTCATGAAAGATCCAATTCAAAAACGTATCGAACGCTGGTTTCGCCGGCTGCTGATTCAATTGCTTGGGCGATTATTCCAGCGAAAGAATACTCTTCAAAGCAATATTGATTTTAATACTTGCAAGTTTCTTTTTATCCGTCAGGACAGGATCGGTGACGTTCTGATTTCGACGCCTTTGTTTGGAGTTCTCAAAAAACATTATCCCTGCGCGATACTAGATGTGCTCCTGAGTGAAAACAATCATTTTGTTCTGGAAAATGATTCACTGATTCGTACACGTTGGATGTACAGAAAGAAAATAGGAAGAATCATTTCCTTGATTCGAGCACTGAGAAACGAACGCTATGACTTTGTCATCGATCTGATGGATAATCCCTCGACTACTTCAACTGTTCTCTGTTTACTGATCAACGCAAAATGGAATGTAGGAATTGACAAGGATAATAGGTTTGTCTATGATATTATCGTGCCTATGCTTTCGCGTCGTGAGACACATATTATCGATAGGATCGCACAATTGTTGATCCCTTTTCACATTGATCCTCGAGGAGAAAAACTTTCTGTTCGATACTCTACATCCTTTGAGTCTGAGGAATTCGTCAATCATTTTTTACGGCACAATAACATGTTCTCTCATCCAATCATCGGTGTCAATATTTCTGCCGGTAGTGATGTACGATTTTGGGGTGTCGAGAACTTCAAGGGACTTCTGAATCATTTGAGAAACATGTATCCAGAATATAAGTCAATGTTACTCTATCAACCATCTGACGAGCGGCGTGCCCACATGATAGCCGAATCTCATCAAAGTGTAGTACTCTCGCCGGTAACTTCATCGTTTGATCAATTTGCTGCATTCGTTAAACGACTGTCATTCTTAGTTACTCCAGATACAGCTGCTGTACATTTAGCATCTGCTTTTAAAGTCGGAACTGTTGTGCTTTATGTTCAATCAAACAAAGCGTTACGCATTTGGGAACCCTATGGGACCGACTATGAATGTATCGTAACAGATGCAGATGATCTATCGATGATTCCAGTTACACAAGTTCAAGATGCTTTAGAAAGACTTATTCGGCGGTCCAGGAAGAAAGCTGAAATAGGTGTATAGGAATCAAAACAAGAGAATGATAAAAAAATTGGAATATTGGTGGAGACATCACATTGTCTATCCAGTCCTTCGAGGGATATTCCGCAACGCTGAAAAAAACATACCTATTGATATCCAATCTATTAAGAGCATTCTCATTTTACGGTATGACCGAATTGGAGATATGATTGTCACGACACCTATCTTCAAGGGTTTGAAGGAAGCTTATCCTCAATTGCGAATAGGAGTCTTCGCGAGTAAAGTCAACGCAGAAATCATTCAGAACAATCACAATGTCGACACTATTCACATCCTTTCTGTTTCTTGGTGGCAGATGTGGAAGGAAATCAAACGTGCACGGAAAGAACAGTATGA
>PLMS01000029.1 GCA_003142575.1 Ignavibacteriota bacterium | reverse complement strand
CTTCGGGCCTGGATCAGCCTATCCCTGGGTCGCTCTTGAGTTGCCCGAATCATCCCCTGGCCAGCACCCTGTTGCCACGCAATCTTGAACTGCCCCGGAATCTAAAAACTGGAATCGGGAGCTTTGTTTCTGCGCCGCAGTGTAGATATCCCCTCTGCTTTTGGTTTGTGTTCTTTGTGCTCTTTGTGGTTGCGGTTTTCACGGGCGGGGGTGGAACTGGCGGTGGATGTTCTTGAGCCGGTCGGCGTCGACGTGGGTGTAGATCTGGGTGGTGGCGATGTCGGCGTGGCCGAGCATTTCCTGAACAGCGCGGAGGTCAGCACCTCCTTCCAGCATATGTGTAGCAAATGAATGGCGGAATGTGTGCGGGTGCACTTTCTTCCCAATCCCAGATGTAAGAGAATATTTTTCCACTAACTTCCGGATCATATCTCGTGTTAGTTTTGTCCCACGGATACTGAGAAAGAGATAATCCTGTGATTTACCTGCTTTGGCAAGATGAACACGCGATTGCTTCTGATATTCCTCAATCCACTGCCGTGCCGAACGACCAATGGGCACCAATCTTTCCTTCGATCCTTTTCCGTAAACAAGAATCAGTCCATCATCGACTTTTAAATTTGATTGTTTCAGGAATACAAGTTCTGACACACGAATGCCAGTGGCATAAAGTGTTTCGAGCATTGCACGGTCGCGAATACCAAGCCGGCTGGATGTGTCCGGCTGCTTCAGGATTTCATCTACTTCGGCGATGCTTAATACCTCCGGCAGATTTTTTTCTTGCTTGGGTGAATCGATGATCTGTGTCGGATCGTCCTTTACTTCTTCTTCGCCAAGAAGGTAGCGATGGAATCCGCGTATCGTCGAGAGAATCCGGGCAACGCTTCGTGCTGTAAGGTTCCGTCGATGCAGCGTCGCCAGAAACTTACCGATGTGTTCTTCCGTTACACCAGATGCTTCATGAACTCCCGAGTGGATGAGGTAACTGCGATATTTAGCGAAGTCAAACTTGTAAGAAACCAGTGTCTGAGGCGAAAGATTTTTTTCGAGCCGGAGAAATTCAAGATAGTTACGAATCTGACGGTCAAGCCCTGTTGTGGCAGATTTCTGTTCAACAACTTGCTTTAGTATGCGTGATTTTTTTTTCATACAAAAATAAATATCCAACTGTTGTCAAAATCAAAAACAAATTACATTGATTCTCTTGAAGGTGCAAGGTGTGTTGACAATAAGGGGGTGGACAATAAAACTGAAGGAGTTCGTTCGTTGAAAATTGAGAGTGCTCTTATGTGTAGAGAACCGGAATCGTAATCAACTCTTGACAGCTTTCGCCATAGTGTTATAGATCTGAAATGCGCGATCGAGATGAGAGATTTTGATGAGAGAAAGAACCTTCTTTTGGACACCCACCAGTTTTACAATACCTCCATTTTCCCGCATCTTTCGTTCTGCAATGAGTAAGGCACTTAAACCGCTGCTGTCGCAGAACTCCACATCGGAAAGATCAATCACCAATTCTTTCTGTTGCCGCTTACAGAGGACGATGAATTCTCCTTTCAACTCTGGTGAGATAGTAGCATCAAGCTTACGCTCATGAATTTTGAGGATCGTCGCTACTCCATTCTTCTTGGTTTCAAAACGCATACATAGACTCCAACAAAAGTATTAAAACATATCGAGACATTTTAGAAAACTTCGGTACGTGTGTGTACTGCCGGCGGTTCCTTTTGATTGAAACTGAAAGTTATAGAATTGATCACCACCATGTTTGGCAAAACTGACACGTAGAGGGGCATTGGATGCCTTGCAGAGAAACGCACTTGGCAGGGAGAGTCCAATATTGAGGTCCAAGGCAACATCGAATGTGTTGGTCGTTATTCTTTGGAGGAGTTTACGTCTCGGCACAAACCACGTATTGATGTCGTTTGCGGAATATGTAAGGGTTTTCAACGGAGGGGTAGATGCCATAGAAAAGAGTTGATCATCTCGAATGAGCACCATGATTCCCTCTGAAGAAAATTTTCGGAGGAGGTAACGGAAAAGCGTCAAGACTGATTCACCGTCAGGAGATGATTCAGGAAAGATGACCAGTGCTCGGCGCGATCGAGTCAAAGCATCGGTGAAGTTCATCATCCGATCGCGATTGTTCCGAAAATGTAGCCGCGAGTAAGATAATCCTACTCTGCGTCGAAAACCCTCCAACATTCTTACACCACTCTCTCTTGCCGTCTACTTATGTTTCAATCGCGCGCGTTGAGCTTCCAGCAATTTTGTGATAAACGACTCATCAAAGAAATAGTACCGTAATTGTAAGCTTACCCGGAAAAAACTATCATTACCGGAATTCAACGGGCCATTGTAGTATCGCGAATTTGTCAAAACATATTCAGGCAAGAGTGTTATGGACCAAAATTCATTTGGGAAATATTCAAATCCTAATCCACCGCTATACTGGATGTCAAAACTGGACACCCCTGATGCTCCAGTTGTTTCATTCTTTTGATCAAAGAAAACAAGTCCGCCGCCGCCGAAGGGAAACACGTTAAAACTGCTATTCGGTAACAAATCGATGCTCAAATATCCATTGAGGGACATGAGATCTGTTGTGATGGATGATTTGTTGTCGTTCTTCCAAAAGAGTTGATTCACACCAAATTTGGAACGGAGACTGAGACCTTCCATAAGAGATAGGCTCATATCGACTCCTCCGCCGAATGCCGGTGAGGTATTCACGGCTCCGGCACCAAGGATATATTGCATGGAGCCGTCAACTCCGATACCGAGTTTTCCGTATCGTGTTTGCCCAACAACCGGGGCAGCAAGCATGAATATGAAAAGTATTGATATATAAAAACTGAACGAAGGTTTCGACATTGTACCCTCTCTCGTAAGTGGGTGATGGTGGATTATTACTCGCTCTGTAACATAGTAAGAAACTTCTGTTCATCAAGCAAGAGGATGCCGAGTGTTTGTGCTTTTTCTCTCTTGGAACCTGCTTCGGCTCCAACGATCACGAAATTCGTATTCTTGCTGACGCTGGAGACTACTTTTCCTCCAAGAGATTCTATTTTCTGTTTTGCTTCTTCACGCGTCATTGATGTGAGCGTACCTGTAAGCACAAAATTCTTGCCAGAGAATTGTTGAGAACTGCGAACATGCTTTTTCGTGCTTCTCATCTGCACGCCCGCCTTTTTCAAACGATGAACCATACGCTGGTTATGTTTGTCTATAAAGAACCGAATAACACTCTTCGCAATCCGTGGACCAACACCCTGCACAGATTGCAGATCATTCTCCGATGCCGCTATAAGTTGCTCAATTGTTGGGAAATTATCAACAAGAAGTTGTGCAATATTGGCTCCAATGTGACGCACGCCAAGTGCATAGAGAACCCTTCCAAAAGGGCGCTTCTTACTTTCATTGATGGCATCCAGCAAATTCTGAACACTTTTTTCTCCCCACCCTTCAAGTGAAAGAAGCACTGATTGTTGTGTGTGGAGATCGTAGAGATCAGCACAATTCTTAAGAAATCCGAGATGGACGAATTGATCGACTATCGCCTCGCCAAGTCCTTCAATATCCATCGCACCACGGCTGGCAAAATGTTCAATTCGCCCTTTGACTTGCGCCGGACAATCGCTATTCTCGCAGTAATAACTAGCCTCACCTTCGAGTCGGAAGAGTCTTGAGCGACATTCAGGGCATTCATTGGGAAATTTGAACGGCTTCGTTCCATGAGGACGTTTTTTCTTCACAACAGCACTCACCTTTGGAATAACATCGCCTCCTTTTTCCACGACAACAATATCACCGGAACGTATATCCAGCTCGCGTATATAGTCTTCATTGTGAAGCGTAGCATGAGAAACTGTACTTCCACCGAGGAACACAGGTTCTAAATCGGCCACTGGTGTCATCGTCCCAAGTCGTCCGACTTGAAGTCGGATAACATTGAGCTGGGTCTCGGCTTGCCTAGAAGCAAACTTAAATGCTACAGCCCATCGAGGACTCTTTGCAACTGCGCCAAGTCGTTTCTGCTGGTGAAGCGAATCCAGTTTTACGACGACACCGTCTATATCATAGAGAAGTTCGTCACGGCGTCGTTCCCATTCTTTCCAATATTCGATCACTCCGTCGATAGAATTGTAAAGTTTTGTGTGCTGGCTTGTGGGGAAGCCGAGTTCTCGGAGAAGGCGCAAATTCTCGTGATGGCTTATCAGTGAAATATCTTCCGTGTGGAGAAAGTAAGAGATAAAATTCAGCGGCCGTTGCGCAACCACTTTTGGATCCTGAAGTTTCAATGTACCTGCTGCTGAATTGCGCGGATTGACAAATGTCTTTTCGTCTGCAAGCTGACGCTCTTCATTCATACGCTGAAAATCATTCCTCTTCATGTACACTTCGCCGCGCACTTCAAGAGTATGCGGCGCTTTATTCACTTGTCTCAGCCGGAGTGGAATAGAACGAATTGTTTTCAGATTGTGCGTTATATCGTCACCCTGCGTACCGTCGCCGCGGGTAGCGCCTTGCACAAACGAACCATTTTCGTAGCGCAAACTGATCGCAATACCGTCAAATTTCAATTCGCACACATAGCGATACTGTTCATTTCCTAATGACTTTTGAATTCGTCGGTCAAAGTCTCTTACTTCATCTTCACTGTATGTATTAGAAAGGCTCAGCATGGGCACGGCATGCATAACGGAAGGAAACTCCTTCATCAACTGTCCACCTACACGCTGTGTGGGAGAATCTGGTGTGATAAACTCCGGATGCTGATGCTCAAGCTCGATCAGCCGAACCATCAATTTGTCGTACATCTCGTCTGATATTGTAGGCTGAGCAAGTACATAGTACCGGTAGTCGTGATCAAGAATTTCCCGGCGAAGTGTTTCTATTTCTTTTTGAATGGAAGGACTCATACCAGCCTGTGCATGCTGGTGATTAATTTTTTAGGTTGGCTTCGGTAAGGATAGAGTTACGTACGACCGCGCCACGCTTTCCGAGCGATCCAATATCCTTGCCATTTAATCGGAAGGTTGCACCACCGGCATTTCCCATCGTTACAACAAAACGTTCTTTTGCAACCCACATACGCTTTCTATTTGGGGCGAAGAGGTATTCTGCCCCTTTTGTGTCATCGATAAGAAGGCTAATCCAGACTGAGTCGAGCGTAGTGACTTCCAACCGTAAGCTGTCTTTTTGTGGTGCTTTGAAGACAGGAACGGAATCAACAGCTACAGATGGTGGAGGAATAGGTGCAGCTTCACTTTCTCGGATGACACGGTCGAACGGAATTTCCACTACAGGCTTGACAGAATCCGATTCCTTTTTCATATTTGCCAAAACAATCACCAGCACAACGATGACAACGAGAAATATTCCGAAGGCAAGGTTCCGTTGAATGGGCGAAAGTTTTAATAGTTGGTTCTTGATATCTCCTGTGGATATCCTCGTTTGAGTAGAAATGTGTTGTGTTACGACTTCATCTGATTTTCGAGAACGACCTTCCTGCTGAATGGAGTTGTATCGCTGCAAGACGTCATTGGGATCGAGACTAAGGCTAAGAGCATATTCCCTGAGGAATGCGCGAACATATGTCTGTGGAAGAATTTGGAACTGTCCGCGTTCAATTGCTTCAAGGAACTTCAGGTTAATGCGTGTCTCAGCAGAGATATCTATCAACGATATTCCCTTCGCCAATCGAGCCTGCGCAAGCTCTTCACCAAATTGTTCAAGATTCATACTGGAAGGTCCAATACTTCGCTTCAATCTCTGGTATGTCGTTCAACTCAAAGAAAATAGTAGCAATTATTCTCACCACTTTCAAGGGAGTAACTAGGAAGCAGAAGTTTTCAACGAACATCCATCCAGCAACACTACCGAGAATCAGCATCCCGATGCACATTCTCAGGTGAAAAAGCTGGGATACAGACAGATATATATTCAGCACCGCCTGTTTCTGGAGTGCTATATTGAATCCATTCTCCTCTATTGGCGATACATGCTTGTCCGGATGCGATATCGATTGTTCCAGATTTTGTTATAACACGCAGCAAGCCATGCAAGACCACGGTATATTCATCAAACTCTGGTGTCTGGCCGGGTTCAATCCATCCACAAGGACTTTTCATCCGAGCAATACTGACATTACTTGTGCCACTACATACGCGACCGATAAATTCTTCGATCACCTTTGGTTTGTTTCCTGCAGCCTTAACAATGGATGGCAATAGAATGAGCGACGGCATACGAACGTTCCTTTAAAATGAAATCTGTCCACCGATCATGCATGAAAAAGATATTACCTTGATAATTTTGCTTTTAATCCAGCAAGCTGTTCCGGATTACCAATGACAACAAGCATATCATCCTTCTCAAGCATGGCGGATTGCGGAGGATTAAAGACAAATCGTTTCTCCGCACTTTTGCGCATTGATACGAGCACAACACCTGAATCAAGAAGCGCATCACATTTTTTTAATGGTTTGTCACGGTAGTGTGTCGTTGCTCCTACTTTTACTTCTTCTACACGAAGTGCAGAATCATCGCGCAACATTGTATCAAGAAACGACGTAGCATCCGGTCGTATCATTTCCGATGCCATTCGTAATCCGCCAATGTACGGAGCGGAAACTGCAGAATCGGCACCGCTGCGGAAGAACTTCTCGCGCACTTCAATGTCGTCCACCTTCGCCACTATGCGCAACTTTTGATTCATTCCACGTGCGGTAATGACGACGAACAAATTATCTTTATCCTCCGGCAACGTAGTGACAAGTCCAATGGCAAGGTCTATTCCAGCAGCACGAAGAACGGCATCATTTGAAGCGTCACCCTCAATAGCGGGGATACCGCGGTCAAGAAGTTTCTGAACTTTTTGGGGATCTTTTTCAACGACGACGACTTTTCGTTTTGTCCGGACAAGTTCTTCCAACACATAATGCCCGTTCTTGCCTGCGCCGCAGAGAATGTAATGATGTGAAATCTTTTTAACAATGCGTTCCATTTTTCGTCTCCTGAGAATTCCACTGATGCCCCCTTGTACGATGAACTGTGTTAACTCTGAGATGCCGTAGAGGATGATGCCCATGCCGCCCAGAATAAGAAACATCGTAAAGATACGTCCGTAGGTTGTCAGGGGGTGCGTCTCTCCATAACCGACGGTGGCAAGTGTAATCACCGTCATATAGAGTGAGTCAAACAGAGACCACCCTTCGATGAAGTGGTAGCCGAGCGTTCCTACGACAAGAATAAGCAAAAGCAGATAGACAATCTGAAGTGCGTTGCGTGCGGCATTCATGCTGTTTTAGTTTTTTCCTTCATACTTCTTCCAATCATCGGCATAACGCTGAAGTTTCCGGTCGGCAAGCGCATTGATGGTGCCGAGCTCGAATGTGTGATCCGGCTTTTGTTTTCCCGCTTTCACACCGGTGAGAATTTCCATACCTTCATCAATTGTTTTAATGGCATAAATCTGAAATTGTTTCTTTTGTACCGCTTCGTACACTTCTTCACGCAGCATGAGATCATCTACGTTTTGAATCGGAATGATAACGCCTTGTTTTCCTGTTAATCCGCGTGCTTTGCAGACATTATAGAAACCTTCAATCTTAAGATTGACTCCACCAATCGGCTGAATCTCGCCTTTTTGATTCACTGAACCAGTAACAGCAATGTCTTGACGAATTGGAACACCCGAGAGACTGGAAAGGATCGCATAAATTTCTGTGGATGATGCGCTGTCACCATCGATACCGCCGTACGATTGCTCAAACGTAATACTCGCGTCCATCACCAGCGGTCTGTTTTGCGCAAACCGGCTGCGGAAATACCCGCTCAAGATGGCGACACCCTTATTGTGTGTTGGACCGCTCAATTCTGCATCACGTTCAACATTGATAACACCGCTGCGCCCGAGCGATGTGCGAGCAGTGATACGAGATGGTTTCCCGAAAGCATGTTCCCCGATATCATAAATGGTAAGACCGTTTACTTGACCAATCTCTGCACCGTCCGTATCAATCATAATTCTACCATCGTCGATCATTTCCTGAATCTTTTCTTCCACCAGCTTCACGCGGTAGATGCGTTCATCAATAGTCCTTTCAATGTGACCGCATGCAACAACAGTGGCTTTTTCTCTTCGTGCCCAGTAGCTGGCTTCACGCGCCACATCAGCGATAATATTGAAACGAGTAGAAATTTTCTGCTGGCGTCCTGCGAGCCGAACTCCGAACTCAATAAGCTGTGCCAACGCTGTGGCGTCAAATGGCAGGAGCTTCTCGTCGTCACAGAGCATCTTGACAAAGCGTAAATACTGAGTGACTGTTCCTTTGGTCTTTGGCATTTCGAAGTCGAAATCGGCCCGTATTTTGAAAATCTTTTTGAAATCATCATCGCGGAAGTAAAGCATGTGGTATAAATCGGTATCACCGATCATGATTACTTTTACATTAATCTGGATTGGCTCCGGTTTTAAACTTGCAGCCGAAAAACCAAACAATGGATCGTACGTCTGAATATCTATGAGGCCGGTACGCAGTGTGCGTTTCAAATCTTGCCAAACGCCTGGTTCAATCAGTGCATCGAGCGCATTCAGAACGAGGTACCCTCCGTCTGCTCGCAGAAGCGAACCGGCTTTGACCTTGGTAAAGTCGGTACGCCATACACTGCCTTTTTCCATTTCGCGCTCTACTGTGCCGAAAACATTTTTGTATTTTGGGTTTGTTTCGATGATAATCGGGACATGCTCTGTATCAGAATTATCCACCAATACATTAACTTGAAATTCTATGTATTCATCCTTTTCCTCTTCTTCATCTTGTGATTCCGGGGTTAGAGAAACGACTTGTTGTTTACGAAAGCGATCAAGATTTTCGCGGACGTTGGTCCGCATTTCTTCAAAGTACGCACGAAGTTTAGGCTGCTCATATGTGGCCTTCAACACTCTGATAGCATCGTCCACTGCCGGCATCACGAGTTGTTCTTCCAGCTCACTCAACGATTGTTGAACTTTTTTCTCGATGTTGCGCAATTCTCGGAAGACGGTTGCCATTTGTTTTTCTAATTCCGTCAGCGCATCACGCATCGTTGTGAATTGTTCTTTGCCAAATTCACCTTTTTGCACAAGTGCTTCCACTTGATCCAAACTTGTCGGATTGCCATTCACAACCGGGACAATGTCGGGCCGCATCGCACTTCCGACCTGTACCTGCACTAAATCAAAGCCATGTTCCTTTACACGACGCTCAAAATCTTGCAGTACACTTTTCTGCCGTTCTTGAAAATGCTGAACCAATTTTTTCCGAGCTTGTTGATATCGTTGACTTTCATACACTGCGGGAATATCTCTCAGTAATTCTTTTAATAAATTATCCATGTCCTGCTGCAGGCCCCGCCCTTGGCTCGAAGGCAGTGAGATGGCAATAGGCATGTCAGGATGTTTGAAGTTAAAGACGTAACAATGGTCTTTCATCACACCCTGCTTCTTCTCGAAATCTTGCAATAGACGTTTGATGGTCGTGGTGCGTCCGGTTCCGGACAGGCCGGTCACAAAAATGTTGTAGCCAAAGTGGTTCATTTCCAACCCGACATGCAACGCGCGCAAAGCACGTTCCTGCCCAATAATCTCACGTGTCGGTCGAATGTCATCGGTAGATTTGATGCCCAGCGATTTTGGATCGCACTGCCAGCGTAGTTTTTGAATGTGCAACGGTTTATAAACAGGTGCTGGTTTGAAATGATTTGTTGAATCGATAGTTTTCTTTTTCATAGTTCGCATACATTTATGATGGCAAGTGATATGTTCCTTCGATTATACGGAAAAGAGGAATAAGTATCAAACGAAGTGGATAGGGGATTACTGAATCAGGTTCTTTTTCAACATTTTGGATTGAGTGAGTCCCGATCAAGCTTAACGAATATATTTTCTGATGAATTGGAATGCCTGTCCACTATTCCTCACAGTGGAAGATAACTGAAAGAGAACTGTATGGCAATACAATAGTGGAGAAACCGCATCATATATGATTGCTATGGTACTGACATATTTTCTTCAGCATACACTGAGTGCATGTTGGATCCGTGGGGCGGCAGAGCTCTCGGCCAAGATACGAGAAAGACATTCCTGCTGCATGCCAATGCTTCTCTGGAATGATCTCCATCAGTACCTTCTCAATTTTCTCCGGCTTTTCTTCCTTGGTAATCCCGAGTCGCGGCACGACCCGCAATACATGCAAATCTACAATAATACCTTGCGGTGCTCCTCCGGCTTCACGAATAATTACATTAGCAGATTTCCGACCGATACCGGGCAATTCTATCAATTCTTCGATAGTGAGCGGTATGTCTTTATGATCAGCCAGAGCTTGCGCTATGCGTACAAGCCAATCTGCTTTTTTCCTAAATCCTCGCACGGATTTGATGAACGGATACAAAACTTCCGGTTTTGCCGAAGCAAGATGTTTCAAGGAAGAAAATTTCTTAAAAAACTCGGGCGCCAGTTTATTCACTACAACATCAGTTGTTTGTGCGGAAAGGACAACCATGACGACAAGCTGGTACTTGTTTTTATATTCCAGCGGATGTTGTCGTTTGCCATATTTTTTGAAAAGCGGTTGAAGATGAAGATACCAACCCATGCTAATCGGTGATTTGTGATTGGGGATGTGAGAATAGATCGCTCTTTGAAATACTTGGATCGCAAAAAGATTTCAAATGGGGAAAAGCAGCGAGGAGGTTTACAGGTACGGTCAGACGTTTTGTCGGATGCAGCACATTTTCGACTTGACGGCCATTCACGAGAGAGTACGCTTGACGATCATTGTGGAAAACAACGTATGTCTTGCGGGCATTTGCTTGCTTGATTTTCTGGACAAGCTCATGCAGTTCTTCCTCGCTGTAACGGTACAAGTAACGATCACTGCTGTGAGGATGATTCCAAGCTTCTGCATTTCGTCCCATCATTCTGAAGTATGCAACACCATCCCACGCCAATGAGTTCAATGGCATATGACCAGGCAAACGCGGAAGGTCAACATTGATAAGATTAAAACCGTTCTCGCGGCAGAATTGATAAAACGAATCTTCGTTCCACGATATATGCCGAAGATCGAGAAACAGCTGGTCTTCTGGGAAAATAGTGCGCAATTTAACGAGATGCGCCTGTCGCTCACTCGTCTTGTTGAAGGACGATGGAAATTGAATTACCAGTCCACCAAGTTTTTTTACATCACGCAAAGGATCGAGAAGCCGATGAACTGCAAGTGCGTCATTCTGTGTTGCATCAAATGTGTGCGTGAATCCGCGGTACAGTTTGACTGTGAACACGAATCTCCGGTTCTCGCCGACATCCTTAAGCCAGCGATGCGCCTGTGTTGCAGAGAGCGACGTGTTATAGAAGGTTGAATTTACTTCGACGAGATCAAAAAAACGACTGAAGTATTCCAGCTTGCGGAACCCCTTCTCCGGTTTTGCCGGATAGAATGCGCGATTAAAAGGCGGTAACTCCCATCCGCCCATACCGATCAGGACTTCATTTGTATCTTCACTACTATCGTCGGCCATCATCGATAGAAAACTTGATTGTTGGTGCTTCTATAAGAAAAGGTGCATGAATTATGAGGCGGACAAATCATTTTTCAGAGTTACGACTTTTCGTCATTGTCGCTTGGCAAGGTAAGTTTCTTAATGCGGATAGATTCGATGACATTATCTACAACTTTCCCTATTGTAAACTCGACTCCGTTTGTTCTTATCTGTTCACCTACCATGGGAATATGTCCAAGCTGTTCGATAAGGAATCCACTGATAGAGCGGATATCCATCGGTGAGAGCTCGACTGCGATGAGCCGTTCAACATCATTCGTCGTAATGCTGCCATCAACGATATATTCATCCTCACTGATTTTGACTACATCGGGTGTCTCACGATCATATTCATCCTGAATGCTGCCGACAAGTTCTTCCAGCACATTCTCCAGTGTAACGAGCCCTGCTGTCCCGCCATATTCATCACCGAGAATTATCATATGCGTCTTCTTTTGCAGAATCGTTGTCAGTGCCTTTTCAAGCGTTGCAGTTTCAGGCAGAAACGAAGCGTCACGAAGTACTGAATTCAGTGTGAAGTCCGGCTGCAAGTGTCGATCGTACTTAAAAATATCTTTTGTATAAACGATGCCGATGATGTTATCGATCGTGTCTTTGAATACAGGAAAGCGGGAAAACTTATTCTTCCGCATCACAGCAAGATTTTCCTGTACGGGTGCCTGCATAGAAAGCGCCACGATCTCTTTTCGAGGCACCATAGCATGCCGCGCTTGCTTCTGATGAAAATCCATAGCATTGAGCGCGATGCTCCTTGTCGTAGTGGAAACGTGAGTATCGTGGGCAAGAATCAGGCGAAGTTCTTCTTCCGAGTGTGCTAATTCAGAATCCGTGGAAGACTGGAGTCCCAGGAACCGAAGTAGACCATTGGAAGAAGTGTTGAGGAGCGTGATGAGCGGCTTGAACAGAAAGAAAAAAAATCGCATGGGCGAGGAAACCATAAGAATAGTTTCTCGTGCTTTTTGAATGGCGAGCACTTTCGGTGCTTGTTCACCGACAATGATGTGGAGCGCAGTAATGAACGCGAAGGCAGCTGCGAATGAGACACCGTGGATAATGTTCTGCTGTGTCAAACCAATCCATTGAAATATGGGAAGTAACATCTCTGCAGCAAGTGGTTCACCAATCCAGCCAAGAATGAGCGATGTCATCGTAATGCCGAGTTGAGCAGCCGAGAGATATGCGGTGGTGTGGAAAAGAATCTCACGTGCGATCTTTGCGCGCCAGTTCCCTTTTGCAACCAACGGTTCGATCTGCGTGAGACGTGTCTTAACGATCGCGAACTCCGCAGCAACAAAAAAACCGTTAAGAAAAATGAACAGGAGAATTGTGAAAATATCAAAAACGTATTGCCAAAAACTCATGCATATTCCTTCTAGTAGTCGCACTAATATAACCGATTAAGACCAGTCCTTCAAGGAGATCATCGAAAACGGGAAAGCCCGTGTATTCTCTTGCTGTTATGCAGGTGTACTGAAGAGTTATCGGCGAACTTGTTCCGATATCCAACTGAGATATGCTTCAAGTCGCATGAGGAATTTGAGGTAGGAAGTTGACCAATCGGCAGGATTGTCAGGTTTATTTTTACCAAGCAATTCCTGAAATACGCGCGCTACATCTACAGCAATCTTCTTTTTACCTTCTTCAATAGCGGCTTCGACATCTGAGGAATAATACACATGAAGGTTGCGAATGTCCTGCCGAATGCGCCCTTCCGGACCTTTACTTGCAAAGAACGACATATCAGTTTTATTTCCGCCGGACATTTCATACATGATCAGATTCCATTGCTCCATCGCATCACGAAATTGTATTTCATTCTCACATGTATCCAAAGGCAGTTTCCGCGACGCCTTTTCTGTGGCAAAAGAATTGCGGAAGAGCAAATCTCCACCCACAAACTGTGACACGAGATTGACGTCGGTGCGCCAGCCGAGTACACGTTGCACACCGATGTACACTTCTCGTTCGATATTTCGTCCGGCATTAGCGGCAAGTTTTGATTCCCATTCTCGTGCCATCTTTTTCATTTGTACTTCAAGATCGTGATCGACCTTTGCTTTCGGTGCTTGTGTCAGTGTTGCCGGGACCGGTGCTTTCGGTTTCTTATAAACCAGCGAGACTATTTCCTCTCGTTCCTTCTGACTCAATTCGTCAAATTTCTTTGCTGCATCAGCAAATGAAGGTTGCTGTTCGTCCGCCTCTGTTTGTAGTAATTGCAGTAATCGCGTAAAGAGTCGATCCTGGTAAAGAAATTTGAAGTGTGACATGTCCGCAAGAACGTACAAGTCCTCTCCAACGCACGAAGCAACCGTATTGAAGAGACGCGTAATCTTATGTTCGCCGACCATCTTATCATCAATTGAGTGCATCGTATAGTCTACACCGGCCATCGTGGTATCAAAGATGATCGCCTGCTTCCGCCGGTTGCAGAAGCTTTGCGGTGTACCTACTTCTACATTTTTGATTCCCTGAATCCGCAATTGGAGTTTGGTGTGCAGTGTCGGTCCGACGAAAGGGAGAATGACGCCAACGTCCTGAGCACTTCTTCCCGGTTTCATCAGCGCATGCTTTACACATTCCAGAGCCTGTTTTGTGTGGAGTTCGTTGTAGGGAAGATTCTTTTTCTTGCCGGAATATTGCTTACAACGGGATCGAACCTCGCTCGTGTCAATGAAATAAATTTTACCTGTCGCCAGCAGTGAAGCAAAAACATTAATTTTATTATCAAACAGTACCGAAGATATAAATAACGACAGTTTCGGTGTTGTAGAATATTGTGATTTCATAAAGATCGACCAACGCGGGTTTTTCGCTGACCACTCAAATAGCCGATGAAGTTCCGTCGTCTGGGCAACGTGCAGGAATATATCGCGTTGGAGCAATGGATCGGGTTCCTCGTCCTTGGAGACAGATACCGGTTCCACTTCAAATGGATCACCTGCAATGACTAACTTTTCGCGCGCCAGAGTTGATAATGCCGCAAGCGTCGGCAGGTTAACGCGCTGTGCTTCATGAACAATGACGAGATCGAACTGCTGACCCCGAATTGCAGGATCGATCAGAGCTGCATTAATACCGGTAGCAATGAAGAGCTTCGATTGAAGGAGTGCCCGCTCATCCACCGCAACGAAATCTTCTACTGCCTTTGTAACTTTTTCCAAACCGCCCAGATCATCAATTCTCTTCCCGATTTCTTTGAACTCCATTTGTTCTTTTGGTGTTACCGGTGCGTCAAGCTCTATTTCCGTAATCTCGTTCGATATTGCTTGTTGGTTTGACAACAAACGGTTGTATATCTGTTGCTGGCGAGTTAACTGATCGTTTGCGGTGTTAAGGTCGTTCTTGGAAAATCCTTTCTTCATTCGCTCGATGAATGATGCATTTTCCAGGTTGGCAATGGTTTGATTCAGTTGAGTCTTTTCTTTGGAAATTTTATCGATCTGCCTGCGAAGATCTGCCAAGCGATCACGTTTTTCCTGCACCTTCTTATAGAAATCCTCATTGAGTATCTGCTTTATCTTAATCCGCCAGTGAGCGTTCAAGAGAGATACTCGTTCTTGAAATACCTTGCGCTTCTCCTCCTTTGCCGTTTCTACCTGATGCTCGAACGAATATTGAGCTATTGCTTCGAATGATTCCGGCGACGGAAGATCGACACGTGCTGCAAACTTTGTCATTTTCACGCCAAGCTGTTCGCCGACAGCAACAGTTTTCAACAACACTGTATCAACATTATCATTCGATGGCGAAACGAATAACACCCTCCGACCGGCTTTCATATAACTAATCGCGGCGAGAATAATTACTTGAGTTGTACCAGAAAAGCTCGGACCCCACAACATCGTGACCCTGTTCTGCCATATCTTTTTCACTGCCTCGATTTGTTCTGGCGGCGTTTTATCGTTTTTTTGCACTTCATAATTTACAAGATGACTATTCTTACTATCAGCAGGATTGAAAAGCAAGAACGGGATCGATGATTTCATGTCGAGTTTTTGTAGCAGTTCAATCGTCGGTTTCAGTTCATGCTCATGATCCCATGAACAGAGAGTCTCCGGCAGTGATTCGCCAAAATCCTGAGGCAAAGCGACCGTGAGGTATTGGTTCTCTATCGCGATGACATTGCCGATTACTTTGACGAGTTGCTGCTGACCGAATGTAAATGCTGCACGTTCCGTGGTGTGAAAAAGAACATCTTCGGGAATCTCAAATCGATAATATGTATATCCTGCAAAAACACCGAGACGCTCTCCGCTGAACAAACGTATCTCTCGGCGAACATTTTTTAGCTGTGTAAGTTCTTTATTCAGTGAATCTGCAAGCTGCATCAATAACTGTTTCACGTTCTTTCGTGTGCCTCTACAGGTAGGTACGCTTCGATCCCTTTTTAAGCGGAACCACAGTAAAGTATGACTTTTGTGCGCAATGTCAAGGAACCTACACACCTATGGGTATCTACTTAGGTGTATACAAACACTATCAAGATTTTTACATGATATTTTCTTATCCTCAAAACGAAGAAAAATTATGGACAAACTTAGCGTTATCATCATCGGCGGTGGATTAAGCGGATTAAGCGCAGCGGTTGAACTCTGCGCCCGTGGACACAGGACATTAGTGCTCGAACAACATCGGCACTCAGGTGGACGGACCTATTCCTTCATTGATGCTGCAACGGGCGATTCGATAGACAATGGCCAGCATTTGATGATGGGATGTTACCACGCAACGCGGCGATATATGCGCATTATTGGAACAGAATACCTTACTTTGCTTCAACCAAGTCTTCGCATCGAGTTTCTTCATCCATCCAAAAGTTCTCTACGTCTCGCATGTCCTCCACTGCAAGCTCCTTTGCACTTGTTGGGAGGATTAATGAGATTCAAAGGCATTCCCCTGAAAAACCGCCTGGAAATGCTTAGAGTAGCAAAGCAATTATTCTACACATCGCTTTCCAAAGAGCAGGAACTTGATAAGCTCAATGTGGAAGAGTGGTTGATAAAGTTAGGGCAATCAGACTTAAGTAGGAAATTCTTGTGGGATGTTATCACCATCGGAGCGTTGAACAACCATCCTAAAAATGTCTCGGCACTAATGTTGTTTCGGGTATTGCGCACAGCATTTTTAGGGAAACGCGAGCATTCGAGCCTTCTTCTTCCGCGTGCTGGCTTAAGTGATGTGTTGGTGAATCCGGCTGTCGAGTTTATCCGGCGAAACGGCGGTGAAGTTCTGTTAGGTACGGAAGTTTCAAAGGTTCACTTTGAAGATGAAAAAATTGTTTCTGTATTGACACAAGACGGAAAAAAAATTCGCGCGCAGGTATTCTTGAGCGCTGTTCCGTGGTTTGGGTTTGAGCGGCTGCTTTCCAACAGCGGAATAAGTTCTGAGTTGACGGTCAAGACACCGTCCAGAGAACCGTACGATCCTGACCGATTTAAAGCGTCTTCCATTATTTCAATTCATCTTTGGCTCGATCGGACAATTCTGGATGAAGAATTTGCCGCTTTGATTGATACCCGAGTGCAATGGATTTTTAACAAGAGCAGTAAAGCCATGAACCCGTTAAGTCATATAGCAGTAAAGAAGCAGAGAACGGAAGAAAAAATACCTCAGCATCTCTCATTGGTGATCAGCGGAGCGCAGGAATTTATTGAGATGAGCAAGGAAGAGCTGTTGACAATCGCAATGAAAGATTTACAGCGGGTACTGCCGAAAGCAAAAAATGCAAATATTGTTCATTCGGTAGTGATAAAAGAAAAACGCGCAACATTCTCTCCTTCACCGGGACTTGAAGCAATTCGCCCTCTTCCGGAAACTACGTTTTCTAATTTATTCCTTGCCGGTGATTGGACGAATACTGGTTTCCCCGCAACAATCGAAGGTGCGGTGTTAAGTGGAAAGAAAGCAGCAGAATTGATTTGCGAATTTAAAACCAGTCATTAAAAACAGATCGTTCATATTCTCTCCTTTATGTAAATTTATTACTCGTGGCCCGTTTATAATTTCTCCGTTAAGCATCCATCATTTTTTTTATTTGCCGCATTCTTTCTCCGCCACTCACATCATTCCCTGCGGGTCAACGTCGATAATCATTTTGATCTTCCGGTTCGAGGCAACGGAGGATACTTCGTACTGTGCTTTTGCTTTGAGGAGTGCAGAGCGAAGATACAGACCGGAAGGATCGCTGCTTTTCAAGTCTTTCACAACGATATGCTTGCGATATACATTCTTGATTTTTGGAATGGCGGCATCGGCGGGACCAAGAATGATAAACCGATTTTGTTGATTATGCATGGCGAGAAACTCGGCAAATTTCTTTGCATGGTGCTGAACTTCATTTTCCCGCTCGCCCGAGAATTCTAAAAGCACAATCCGGGAAAATGGCGGATAGTCAAGCTCGCGCCGGTATTCCAATTCTTCTTTATAGAATCCATGGAAATCATGCAAGATGACATGCTTCAAGCTGTAGTGATCCGGCTGCAATGTCTGGATAACAACTTCACCGGCAAGATTGCTTCTGCCTGCGCGCCCTGAGACTTGTGTGAGCAGTTGAAATGTACCCTCGGAGGCGCGGAAATCCGGAAGGAGCATTTGCGTATCGGCAGAAATAACGCCGACCAGAGTCACGCGCGGAAAATCCAATCCTTTTGCAACCATCTGTGTGCCGAGGAGAATATCCGCCTCACCGGATTCAAACTGTTTCAGAATTTTATTGTGCGCTCCTTTGCCGCTTGTGGTATCGCGGTCCATTCTCAGTATAACTGCATTTGGAAAGAGTTCCTGCAATTCCTGCTGTACTTGCTGCGTACCGAATGCGTGCATGCGCAGTTCTATGCTGCTGCACTTTGGGCAGATCGTCGGCGGTTTCTTGACGAACCCGCAGTAGTGACAGCGAAGATGTTTCTTCGTCGCGTGGAAGGTCAGCGAGACTTCACAGTTGTCGCACTTTTCTACGTAGCCGCATTCGTAGCATTCCATCACATGCGAGAAGCCCCGCCTATTCTGAAGAAGAATAGTTCCTTCTTTGCGCTCGAGACGTTTGGCAATTTGTGACTGGAGAAGCTGCGAAATGGAAGAATCCGGCAAACGCTTGGGAAATGGTTTCGCACTCTTTTTGATTTCTATTTTTAGGTCTTCATACACACGCCGACGCTCTTTTGCCATATCGACAATCTCGATGACCGGAAGTTGTGCGGTATCAACACGATGGGGAAGTTCAAGAAGTGTGTACTTTTTATGGATTGCATTAGCGAAACTTTCCGCCGATGGTGTCGCCGATCCGAGCACAACTACAGCCTTGATGTGCGATGCACGGACAAGCGCAACGTCGCGAGCATTGTAACGCGGCGCGGCATCGTATTGCTTGTAAGAGCTGTCATGCTCTTCGTCGACTACGATCAGCCCGATATTTTCCAAAGGTGCAAAGATTGCCGAGCGTGGCCCGATGACGATCTTGACTTTCCCTTGATGCGCCATTCGCCATGCATCGTACCGCTCACCAATGGACATTTGACTATGCATCACCGCAACGTCATCGCCAAAGTGTGCTTTGAATCGTCGGACCGTTTGCGGTGTGAGTGAAATTTCCGGAACCAAAACAATCGCTGTTTTACCAAGTGCCATGACATTGCGAATCGCGTCGATATACACTTGCGTTTTTCCGCTTCCGGTGATGCCGTGCAAAAGAAATGCCCGAAAAGTTCCGATTGTTGTTGCCTTGGTGATTTCGTTCAGTGCATACTGCTGGTTTGTATTCAACGTGATATTGGGCGGCGGTTCGATTGACTCATACTCCGAGCGGCGGAATACTTCGCGCTCGCTTATTTGCAGTAGACCGTTTTTCACGAGTGTCTTCAGAGAAGAAAGCGAGGCGTGATGACGCTTCAAAAAGGAGTTGATTTCAACAGTATCTGCTTCGGAAGAAATTTCCTTCCTGAGTGCTTCAATAATAAAAAGCTGCTTGGCAGAAAGTGATGCTGTGCCTGTTTTATCCGTAACAATTTTTAATCCGCCGGCTGTTATGCCAACAAAACGTTCCAACTTCGGCTTTGCTTTCGGCTTTTCGATTTCTTCTGTTATAGAAATCCANNGGCGCAGATTTCTTCGTTGCCTGAAGAAGAACTTCAATGTCTTGAGTAACCAGGCGGACGGTCTGCTTGCTTTCCTGTGACAATCCCTGCGGTGTTGCCGCTCTTAGTACCTCGCCCCAGGGTGTAAAATAGTATTCACCGATCCACTTCGTAAGCAAAAGCATTTCCGGCGAAAATGTCGGTTTTATATCGAGAATATCGGTGACCGGTTTGAGTCCGCGGACATCCGTCGCTTCCGGCAGTCCAACGATGACGCCGGTGAGATGTTTTTTTCCGAAGGGAACAAGCACGCGCTTACCGGGAAGAACTGATGGTTGAAGTTCAGGTGAAACGAGATATGTAAACGTGCGGTCGATGGGAACTGGGAGGGCGATATCGACGAGAAACTGCTGCACAAATTACTAACAAATGTTATGCATTTTTAATCGTTCGGATAAAATCCAAAAGTCAAGTTTCAAATCACAAACAAAATCCAAATCTAAAAATTTCAATTTCTGCTTGTTTTTCCAAGTTTGTTTTTGTGATTTGTGCATTTGTTTGAAAGTTGATGCTTGATAATTGAATTTTTCACAGATAGATGATTTGTCTTACTTGATATGAGCAACTAAATAATAAGTGAACGATGATTGATAGAAAAATAATTGTTCTCAACTGTTCAACTCGCATTCAAGAATTCGATAAACTTCTGCAAGCGGTATGTTCTTCTCAGATGCGATTCGTTTACATTCTTCGAACTCTACACGCAATTGCTCTTTCCCTTCCACAACGATCACTTTGACAGAAACAATGCCGAACGATGTATTCATCTGCTTGTGAGCGCGGGGCAGTTTCTTCCTTTCAACCGGTTGAATACGCACGCCGAGTGTTGTTGTCTCGCGGTAAACAATTTCAAGGATTTTCTCGATCTTTGCACGCTCCACAAGTACCGAAAGGAGAATACCAGGTCGGCCTTTTTTCATCACAATCGGAATAAGATAGGCGTCGTGCGCACCAGCAGTTATAAGCTTCTCAATGACATACGGATAAATCTCCGGATTCATGTCGTCGATGTTGGTTTCGATACTGACAATTTCATCGGCAAGGTATTCCGGTGCCAGTTCACCGATGAGAACACGCAGGAGGTTTGGAAGCTGTTCAATCTCGCGCCCACCTGCACCATAACCAATGGTGGATACTTGGATTTTTTCTGTAGTCAACATACCCTGCGAGAGTGCTTTGACAATTGCGGCTCCGGTTGGCGTCGTCAGTTCAAATGGAACATCAGTTAATACAACAGGATAGTCTCTGAGGATTTCCATCGTCGCAGGTGTGGGAACGGGGAGCATGCCGTGCTGGGTTTTCACCATTCCGCCGTTGCCGACTTTTATCGGCGATGAATAAACAGCTTGAACGCCAAGCTTTTCTAAACAGATCGACGCTCCTACAATATCTACCAATGAATCGATTGCGCCGACTTCATGAAAGTGCACTTTTTCGATACTGGTGCTATGAACTTTTGCTTCCGCTACTGCGACTTCATGAAATATTTTCTTTGCGCGTTCTTTTACATTCACGGAAAGATCACTCTTGTCAATAAGCGTTTCGATGTCTTTCAAATGCCGATGGTAATGCGGTTGTTCGGAGATGATGACATCCACTTTAACGGCGACAATACCGTTTCGTGTGATATGCTGTGCCGAAAGTTCGAATCCGTTCAGTTTGAGTTTCTGGAGTTCAGAAACCAACTCGTCAATGGAAACACCTGCACTGACGAACGCGCCCAGTGTCATATCACCACTGATGCCGGAGATTGTGTCGAAGTACGCTATTTTCATGAGAGAGTCATTTCTACATTATTTTCGTAACTACATAGTGTGTTCTTCAGTAATACAATTTTATCATTGGTCTCCTCCCCTCTTAGGGGAGGACTAAGGTGGAGTCTGCTGTTTTTTTGACCTCACCCTAACTCTCTCCTCACAGGAGAGGGAATAATTTTTCTATTTCTAACGAAAAATACGCTGAACATTTATGTATTTTCTATTCTATTATTACAAAACTTTCGCAAGATGTTCCATGAATCGTTCTGTCGCACCGATATTTTCTTTTACTAATTTCAATGCAGCGTTTCCTGAGGTTGTCCTCGCTTTTGTATCATCAAGCAATGAACGGAGTGCCCTATAGCATTCCAGTTGATCGTTAATAAGAAATCCGCCGCCGCGACGAAGAAGTTCCTGTGCTTCCTGAGAATTTGTATACCGCGGCCCATAGATAACGGGAATCCCGTAGACGGCCGGTTCTAATACATTGTGGACACCCTGCCGGAAACTGCCGCCGACATATGCGATATCTGCATACTGGTATAATGCCATCAATATTCCAACGCTGTCGACAATAATGATCCGTTCGCGTGAATAATCGTTCAGCAGAGAGAATCGAATAGATTTTGTTTTAAAAGGAAGCTGTTTCTCAATTGCTTCCAGCGCTTCTTCCGTTGGCTCATGCGGAACAAGAATCACAAGAACTTTTGGATCGTATTCTAAAAGTTTCTTGATCGTCGGCAGGAGCACTTCTTCATCTTCAGGCCACGTACTGCCGGCGATGAATATTTTTTTCTCCTCCAAAATAGAGAGCGGAATGAGATGTTTCTTCCTGGCATCGGTGCTGCGTTGCCACACCTGATCGTACCGAGTATCTCCAATCTCTCGAACAGAGGGATGTGTCAATCCAAACAGAGAAAATGCTTCAACATCTTTTGCAGATACGGTAAGGATGGATACGAAATCGTTAAAGAGTAATCGATGGAAACTTTTCATGAATGGATAGAATCTCGCTGATGATGTGCGCATCGTAGCGTTGGCGATGAAGGTTGGGATATTTCTTGCGCTCAGTTCCCATACATGATTCGGCCAGACATCGTACCGTACAAAAACTGCTGCTGTTGGTTGGAGTAAGTCAAGGAAGCGGCGAGCATTTGCCTTTGTATCGAATGGAATATATGTAATAATATCGGCAAGTTTATAATTCTTTGAATGATCATACCCTGAGGGAGAGAAGAATGTGACAATGATACCGATGTCGTGGTATTTCTTGCGTAGAGCGGCAATGATCGGCTTTGCTTGCTCAAATTCACCCATGGATGATGAATGGAACCATACGCGTCTTTTTGATTTCAGTCTTTTTAGATCACACTCAATTTTCTCAAACAATCCCTTTCGCCCTTGAACTCCCCGTCGGATTTTGAAGTTGAAAAGTGCGGTAAATTGTAAAAGTGTCCAGAAGAAAGGAATAAATAACCAATTATAAACGATAAACCACAATTTTTTCATAATACTCTATAATAGATGGATGGTTCGAAATTCGGAATTATGGTAGAGAAAGTTTGATGGAAATGCAAGGAATGTGAAAAGAGAACAAAACTGTACATATGCTTCTGAATAACCAAGGCAGTTGCTCTTATCGTTTCTTTTTCCGGTGAATTGCTTAGCACTATTCTTCTACGTTCAGCCGGTAGCCAATACCGGATTCTGTAAGAAGAATTTTTGGATTGGCAGGATCGTCTTCAATCTTTTTACGCAATTGACCGACATACACTCGTGTATACTGGGCTTCCTTGGAAAATGCCGGTCCCCAAACTTGTTCGAGAATAAAATTATGCGTAAGAACTCTTCCGGAGTTACGCACGAAGAGTGCAAGCAGAGAATATTCTGTCGCGGTAAGCTTTACAACTTCGCTTTTCTTTTTTACGATACGCGCGGCCAAGTCTACAGAAAGATTGTGTGTTGTAAAGAGTTCTTTCTCTTGGTTTCTGGGACGATGCCGAAGAGCTGTGCGAACGCGTGCCAGTAATTCACCGGTACGAAACGGTTTTACCAGGTAATCATCCGCACCGGCATCCAGACAACCAATAATATCGCTTTCCGTATTACGAACCGATAGAATGATGATTGGTATAGTTGCCCATTCACGAATCTTTTTTAATACAGTAATTCCATCCATATCCGGCAAACCAAGATCGAGAATAATAAGCTCCGGCCGCTCCGAACCGACCATCATAATGCCGTCGCTGCCTGTTTCTGCAAACTTTAACTGATATCCATTTGGCTCTAAAGTAAGTTGAAGCAGCCGGCGAATCTGAATTTCATCATCGATGGCAAGTATTTTCGGCGCCGTCGTCATTGTTGTGCTTGTTCAATTTCCATGGGAATTTCAATCTTGAATTCTGTCCCCCTCGGCATTCTATTTCGAACAGAAAGGGTTCCACGGTGAGCTTCAATAAAACCCTTTGCTATCGGCAGACCTAATCCTGTTCCACCGGTAGATGTCCCTTCTGCACGGTAGAATTTCTCGAAGACTTTATTAATATCTGATTTCGGAATGCCCGGTCCGTTATCGGTAACGGTGATACTACAATGATCATTTTCGACAAGAGCCTGAATTTCGATTTGTGTCCCCGGGGGTGTGTGCACCGAGGCATTATACACAAGATTTGTCAAAGCTTGTTCTATTAATCCGAAATCTAATTTTACAAGCGGAAGGTCTTCTTGAGTTGTTACCGTTACCTTATGTTGGCCAATTTCCCGTTCAAGTCCCTTAAGCGTCGCATTAATAATGTCCCGTACATCGCACCAATTTAATTTTGGCTGAATCATTCCGGATTCCAGCCGTGTCATATCCAGCAAATTTGCGACAAGCCGGTTTAATCTTTCAGCAGCGATATGAATTTCATTATAAAACTCCCTCGTAGTTGTTGAGACCTGCGTCTGGTTCGCCGCCAGTAGATTTTCCGATGCGCCCATGATGGTAGCAAGGGGTGTTCTCAACTCATGTGAAATGGAATTAAAAAGTGTTTTATAGAGTTTTTCCGATTCAGCAACGATTATGGATTTTTTAGTCACTTCATTCAATAATTCCCGTTCAACGGCGGAAGCAATTTGAGCGATAAAATTTTCCAGCAGTATTTCCTGATCAATGCCCAATTTTTCATTTTGACGGACTCGAACGCCGATAACACCAACGGGATAGCGGGGACCGGACATGGAATAATAAGTTGCTTGTGCAAAGGGAAGTGTGTCTGTAAATTTTCCGGCTTTCTTTTCATTCCAGTACGTCCATGCCGCAACACTAAACTCCTTTTCATCCGGTTTCCATGAACTCGCTGTATGTGCTTGATGACTCATATCACCATCTGCATCGCCAAGAAATACGGCAACGTCTGCATTAAAGAACTTCTTAATATTTGCGATCGTTGCTTGAATGACTTCATCTTGGGAATGTGCGGAGGAAAGATCTTTCGTCAATGCAAACAAAGCGGAAGATCGCATTTCGCGCTGGCGGACGGCTCGTTCTCTTTCACGAACACGGGCGGATAAAGTTCCGGACACAGTTGCTACAATAAAAAATACTAGAAGCATTAACACATCTTCAATGTGTCCGATGGAAAATGTATATATAGGCGTAATAAATAAAAAATCCCACGCTAATGCACCACAAGTTGCGCCCAATAATACCGGGCCGCGCCCCATTCTTAAAGGCAGTAATGATACTGCGAAAAGAATAATGTACGAAATCGTCTTATATTCAATAAGCCGAGCGAGAGGAATGCATGCAACCGAGACACCAAGAATTATCATCGCTGCTAAAAGATATTGCAAAAAACCGGATTGGATCTTGGGAATGTGATAAAAAAATGACCGTCGTTGATTCTCCTCTTCTTCATGACCGACAATATAAATGTCGATATCCTCACTCTTTTGTAAAAGACCATTAATGAGCCGCGTCGATCCAAAGAGTACTCGCCGTTTCGGCTTCCCGATCAGAATTTGCGTCGCATTCTGCTCGCGTGCAACCCGGAGCAGCGCACCAGCTATATCTTCATCGGAAGTCGTAATGATTTCTGCGCCAAGTTCTCTTGCGAGCTTGAAGTTCTTCGACAGTTGCTCTGTTTCCGTCACCGTTGCTTTTTTCGATGTTTCAACATAGACTGCAACCCACGATGCATCCATCGTGTACGAAACTCTGCGCGCCCAGCGGATGAGCGAGATGGATTGTGGACTCGCACTGATGCCGACGACGAGCCGTGTTCCAGATTTCCACGTTTCTGAAATCCGCTTCGTCTGTTTATATTCCCGTAATTGTTGATCGACGCGTTCAGCTGTCAGGCGGAGAGACATTTCCCGAAGCGCGGTAAGATTTCCCTTTCGGAAAAAACTCTCGATAGCACGCTTCGAGCGCTCAGGTGTGTATACCTTTCCTTCTATAAGCCTCTTCAGAAGTTCGTCCGGAGAAATATCTATAACTTCAACTTCATCCGCAGCTTCAAATATCGAATCCGGTACTGTTTCGCGTACAATACTGCCTGTAATCTGAGCGACCGTTTCTGCGCGGCTTTCCAGATGCTGCACATTCAGCGAGGTAAAGACATCAATGCCATTATCGAGCAACTCAAGTACATCCTGATATCGTTTAGTATGTCTGCTTCCAGGAACATTCGTATGGGCGAGTTCATCGACAAGGACAAGCTGGGGTTTTCGAGAAATGATCGCATCGAGGTCCATCTCTTCGAGCATCGTTCCTTTGTATTCAATGGTTTTTCTTGGGATGACAGGCAGACCAGTAAGAAGAGCTTCAGTTTCTGACCGTTGATGTGTTTCTACATATCCAATGACAACATCAAGCCCATTTGCATTTGCAACTTGCGCATCTTTGAGCATGTCATACGTTTTTCCGACACCGGCGCACATGCCGAAGAAGATTTTCAGCTTCCCCTTTCGCTCCTTTTCTTCTTCTTTCTTGAGAAGATGAAGAAGCGTATCAGGGTCAGGACGATTTTGATCTTCTAAAGACATAGTGAAATATACGAAAGACATATGAAAAAAGCGTTTCGACAAACCGATGTCATATTACACTTTTTTGTTCGCATTTCTGAGGCCATCAAATTAATTTCATTGCTACCATCAGCATATCGATCAGCTTGATGCCTATAAATGGAGCAATGACACCTCCGACTCCATAAATGAGCAAGTGTCTTCGCAATAATTGAACGGCGCTTACTGGCCGATATTTTACTCCTTTGAGTGCTAATGGTATCAGTGCCACGATGATCAGTGCATTGAAGATAACTGCAGAGAGGATAGCACTTTCCGGAGTAGCAAGCTTCATAATGTTCAACATATTCAGTACAGGATACGTTGTTGCAAATGCGGCGGGGATGATGGCAAAGTACTTCGCAACGTCATTGGCAATGCTGAATGTCGTCAGTGTCCCGCGCGTCATCAAAAGCTGTTTCCCGATTTCCACAATTTCCATGAGTTTTGTCGGGTTACTGTCGAGGTCGATCATATTTGCTGCTTCGCGGGCAGATTGTGTACCGGTATTCATTGCCACAGCAACGTCTGCCTGGGCAAGTGCCGGGGCGTCGTTTGTACCGTCACCCGTCATAGCGACAAGTCGTCCGCCTTTTTGATAATCGCGGATTAATTTTAACTTGTCTTCCGGTTTTGCTTCAGCAAGAAAATCATCAACACCGGCTTCAGCAGCTATAGCAGTCGCTGTCAAGGGGTTATCCCCCGTGATCATCACGGTTTTTATTCCCATCTTGCGCAGGTGCGCAAACCGCTCCTTAATTCCGCCTTTGACAATATCTTTCAAATGAATAACGCCGAGGACTTCTTTGTTTTCCGCGACCACGAGGGGAGTGGCACCGACCCGGCTAATCTCTTGTACCGCCTGTTGCACAGCCGCAGGAAAAACACCGCCCTGCTGTTCGATGTATGCTTTCATTGCGTCCGATGCGCCTTTGCGGATAATTCTCTTTCCATTTTTCCCTTCGGGTTGAATGTCGGCTCCGCTCATGCGCGTCTGTGCGCTGAAGGGAACAAAGTGAGCTGCGATTTCGTGGATTTCTCGTCCGCGTAAACCGTATTTCTCTTTTGCGAGTATGACGATCGATCTTCCTTCCGGAGTCTCATCGGCAAGCGAAGCGAGCTGCGCTGCATCGGCCAATCGTTCCTTTGAGATTCCCGGTGCGGGAGTGAATTCTGTCGCCATGCGATTTCCCAGCGTGATCGTACCGGTTTTATCAAGGAGGAGCACATCGACATCACCTGCCGCTTCGATGGCACGGCCGGATGTCGCTATCACGTTATGCCGGATCATTCGGTCCATACCAGCAATACCGATTGCAGAAAGAAGACCACCGATCGTCGTAGGAATCAAACAGACAAGGAGAGCAACGAGCACCGTTACGGTAACGGGTGCTCCGTGTCCGGCGACCTCAACGCTAAACAACGAGAACGGAAGAAGTGTCATGCATACGATAAGAAAAATAATTGTGAATGCCGCAAGCAATATATTGAGTGCGATTTCATTCGGAGTTTTTTGCCGCTTGGCGCCTTCAATCAAATGTATCATCCTATCCAGAAATCCACCGCCGGGCTCTGCTGTTACTCGAATAATAAGCCAATCGGAAAGCACACGCGTACCGCCGGTAACAGCGCTTCGATCGCCGCCGGATTCACGAATCACCGGAGCACTTTCGCCGGTAATAGCACTTTCATCCACAGAAGCGATACCTTCAATAACCTCACCGTCAGCGGAGATAATATCTCCAGGTTCGACAAGGAACGCATCACCTTTTTGTAATTGCGGTGAAGCGACAACATCAAAGGTCGAGCTTCGCTTGGGACTGTGTAATCGCTTTGCTGTTGTGTCCCGCCGCGAACGGCGCAGTGCTTCTGCTTGCGCTTTTCCACGCCCTTCAGCCAAAGCTTCAGAAAAATTTGCGAAGAGAACCGTGAACCACAACCAGAGTGATACGAAACCGATATACCACGCAGGCGCTTCTCCGGAACCGAGCAATGCTTGAATCCATAATGCCAGAGTTAAGACACTCCCCACTTCCACGACAAACATGACAGGATTCCGTGCCATTGACCATGGATTCAATTTCACAAATGAATCAAATAAAGCACGACGAAACATTTCGCCGTTAAGTCCTAAAGGTTTCCTTAGTTGCTGTGTAGATGTCGTTACCATTGTAATATCTTCCTTCTTTCTCGTGAGTACGTTATTGCATCATCATAAAATGTTCGACAATCGGGCCTAATGCGAGTGCAGGCAAAAAATTCAATGCGCCCACAATAAGAACGACTGCAATCAGCCAGAAAATAAACAACGGCGTGTGCGTCGGCAGTGTTCCTTCGCTTACCGGAACCAATTTCTTTTTAACAAGAGACCCCGCAAGCGCTAACGTCGGCACTGCAAGCCAATAGCGGCCAATGAGCATTGCCAAACCGCCTGTAAAATTATAAAACGGAGTGTTGACGCTTGCGCCGGCAAAAGCGCTTCCATTATTGTTCGCTTGGGAGGTGAAGACATACAATATCTCGCTAAATCCATGAGGACCCGGATTCATAATCCCTGCTTTTCCGGCAGCCGTAACAACCGATAGAGCTGTAAGAACGAGCACCGTGATCGGCATAATAAGTATGAGAAGCGATGCCATCTTCATTTCATAAGCTTCAATTTTGTGTCCAAGATATTCCGGTGTGCGTCCAACGAGTAATCCCGCCACGAATACAGCTACAACCACAAAGATCAGCATTCCGTATAAGCCTGATCCAACCCCGCCGAAAACAACTTCCCCAAGATGAAGCATGATGAGTGTTATCAGTCCACCAAGCGGAGTGTAAGAATCGTGCATGGAATTCACAGAACCATTTGATGCAGCAGTTGTGACAGTTGCCCAAACAGCAGAATTGGGAATACCGAACCGAACTTCCTTTCCTTCCATGTTGCCGCCGGGATTGATGGAAGTCGATTGTTGATCCACACCGAGTGCGGTGAGTTTAGGATTGCCTGAACCTTCAACACTATACATCCAAAAGACTGCTGTGACAAGTATCAGCATCATAGCAGCAAATATCGCCCACCCTTGTCGTGTGTCTTTCACCATTTTTCCAAATGTATAACACAGTGCTGCAGGGATAAGTAAAATTGCAAGCATTTCTAAAAAATCAGCGAGGGGCGTGGGGTTCTCATACGGATGCGCTGAATTGACGTTGAAGAAACCTCCGCCGTTGGTACCCAATTGTTTGATAGCAATCTGCGATGCCGCAGGCCCCATCGCCAGAACTTGATCCGTTACTTTCACACCGGCGGTGTCCGTTGTCGATTGGAGAAAAGGCACCGAGACGTATGCAGAATTATTCTGGATGACTCCTTGAGATACGAGCACAAGCGATAAGACAATAGCAAGTGGAAGGAGTATATACAGTGTACTGCGTGTCATATCCACCCAGAAATTTCCAAGCGTCTTTGCCGAGTGGCGGGCGATTCCGCGGATAAAAAGCGCGAGCACAGCCATCCCCGATGCTGCGGAAACAAAATTCTGCACGGTCAGGGCGAGCATCTGTGTCAAGTAGCTCATCGTTGTTTCTCCCCCGTAGCCCTGCCAGTTCGTATTCGTAGCAAAGCTCACGGCGGTATTGAACGAAGAGTCCGGAGTAACGGCTGCCATTCCTTGCGGGTTCAACGGCAGAAATTGTTGAACGCGCTGTATAAGATAGACAACGATGAGCCCGACAAAATTAAAGATGAGCAAAGCAACTGCGTTTGCTTTCCAATCCATCTCCTCGTCAGGGCTGATTTTTGTCAGACGGTAGATGAGACGTTCCAGCGGGCCGAGAACAGGATCGAGAAATGTTTTTTCTCTTTGGTACACGCGCGCCATAAATGCACCGAGCGGTTTTGCAAGCAGTGTCAGCGCTGCGAGGTAAAACGCGATTTGTAAAATCCCATTGAGTGTCATTCGAATATCTCCGGTTTCAATAGTGCGACAAGTAAATAAGCTAAGAGACCAACTGCGATAATTCCCGAAATGATATAGAGTAAGCTCATACAGTGCCTCCTGATTTTTCTTCAACATTTTTATCGGCTTCGGGTTGAAGGACTTCACACATCTTCAGAAGTCCCCACGAAAGAACAAAAAATACAATGGTGACGCCGATATAGATAATGTCGTCCATGTCTATTTTCCTCCAGATAAGGATTGAGTTTCATCGAGTGCAAGATTCAATTTGAGAACATTCACACGAGGTTCTCCAAGAAAACCTAATTGTCTTCCTTCGGTGTATTGAGCCACCAGAGACCGAACCTGATCCTGGTTCAGACTTCGGATGCGGGCTACACGGGGAAGCTGATAGAGGGCGGCTGCAACACTGATGTGAGGATCAAGTCCGCTTCCTGAAGCCGTTACAAGATCTGCCGGAACAGGCTGCGTGTTCGACGAGTCGACAGCTTTCAGGTCCTGGATTCTTTTCTTCACTCCATCGAGATATGTCTGATTGATCGGCCCATAGTTCGATCCGGATGATGCTCCAGCGTTATAAGCAAACGGGCCTGTAGCCGATAACCGGCTCCAGAAGTATTTTGGGTCACTGAACGGTTGTCCGATGAGCTCGGAACCGAAAGTTTTTCCGTCCTTGACTATCAAACTTCCGTTTGCCTTCTTAGGAAACATTAACTGTGCAAGGCCGGTTACCGCCAGCGGGTACAATATACCCGTCAGGACGGTGAACACTGTAATAGCGATGATTGAGGTGCGAAGATGTTTGAGCAACATCATTGTGGATTCCTCCAATTGTCATTTTGAGTTTTTGTAACCGCCTCTTCAAACAGGTGCGGTGTGATAATAAATTCTTTTATCAATGTGTTTCCTTTCATTGTTGCGGTTCAAATATGGCAGAGATGAGATACAAAAGCAATCAGCAGGATCTAAAAAAGAAGGCAGGGAGTATAAAAATTTTATTAAAAACGGTGAATTATGCTTGATGATATCTATTGGGATAACACGGGAAAAGCATGAGACGGGTAGAGGATTCTTGGAGAAAGGATAATGAATGCAGTTAAACCCGAATTTGGATGAAGAATATTCGTTCCAAATTGCTAAATCCACGAAGGAAAGCAATGAAGAGGAGGCAACATGAGACACAAGGGATATAAGGGACTTAGGAAAGATAGGAAGACCTATCCTTGATACTCTATAAAAAAAAGGCTGATAGGTATAAAGATTTAATAAAAATATTCTCAAAATCCTCATTTATTTGCAAAAATCGCAATTTCATTTTACTGGTTTTATAAAAAAAATCTATTACTTCAAATGATTCCTCAGTACCTTACCTATGTAGATTTAACTGATAGTCCAACAACATGGAAAGAACATGGAACAAAGCAGTACCGGCAGTTCTTCAGATGATGACCTCTCATCTATTGGAGATGATTCAGAAAAAAGATTTTCTACTAAAGTAAAACGCGCCATTCTCGGTGCGCCTCGCAACATTAAAGACCCCGGAGTTTTTCATCGCATTTCCCTCATTGCATTTCTTGCATGGGTAGGCTTAGGTGCCGACGGACTTTCTTCTTCATCCTATGGTCCGGATGAATCTTTTCGCGCACTGGAAGGTCATGCTTATCTTTGTATTGCATTGGCGCTAGCAACAGCTTTTACAGTGTTTATCATTTCTTATGCTTATTCCCGTATTATCGAACACTTTCCATACGGCGGCGGTGGGTATGTGGTCGCAAGCCGACTGCTCGGCAAACATTTCGGCGTAGTTTCCGGATCGGCATTATTAGTCGATTATGTTCTGACTATTTCTGTATCTGTCGCATGCGGCTTGGATCAAATATTCAGTATTCTTCCGCCATACTGGGTGCAATATAAACTCATAGGAGTGACAGCAGTTATCGGTCTTTTGATGATTTTGAATCTACGCGGAATTAAAGAATCAGTAACTATTTTGATGCCTATCTTTTTGGTATTTCTTGTTGCGCATATCATTCTCATATTTGGCGGTATTGGATCTCATCTCACCGAAGCAACACAGGTTGCCGGCACAATGCACACAGATTTTTCGAACGGGTTGAAAACACTTGGATTCATTGGTATGGCAAGTTTATTTGCACGCGCGTATTCAATGGGTGCAGGAACATATACCGGTATAGAAGCTGTATCAAACGGCATCCAAATCATGCGTGAACCCAAGATCGACACCGCCAAGCGTACGATGGCCTATATGGCAATATCCCTTGCCGTAGCAGCAGGCGGAATTCTGTTATGTTATCTTCTTTTCCATGTTAAACCGGAACCCGGTAAAACAATGAATGCAGTTCTATTAGATCGCTTCGCCGGCGGCTGGGTAATCGGAAATATTCCCGTTGGATGGTGGTTCGTTGTTATTACACTTGCATCTGAAGCGGCTTTATTATTCGTTGCCGCCCAAACCGGATTTATCGACGGCCCGCGCGTCATGGGGAATATGGCAACAGACTCTTGGCTGCCGCGCAGGTTTGCATCGCTTTCTGAACGATTAACAATGCAAAATGGAGTGGTTCTCATTTCAGTTGCGGCGATTCTTACGTTGGTAGTTACCAAAGGCAATACATCTACACTTGTGCTTATGTATTCAATTAATGTTTTCTTGACTTTTTCACTTTCAGAAATGGGAATGGTTAGATATTGGATAAAAAATCGCGAACAATATCCCGATTGGTTTAAACATATAATAATTCACTTAATCGGTCTGGTATTGTGTCTTTCAATCTTGACCGTGAGCATATTTGAAAAGTTCGCAGTCGGCGGGTGGGTAACACTTGTCATTACTACAGGTCTTATCTTGCTTTGTCTGAAAGTCAAACGTCACTATAGAAAGGTTGGGGATTATCTTAAACGTCTTGACGATGTCCTTTTAGATATTCCCCCGGTAGAAGGATGGATACAGACAAAGGTTGTTCCGAACGCGAACACTGCCGTATTGATGGTGAAAGAATATAGTGGTCTGGGGATTCATTCTTTTCTTTCTATCCAGCGGCTCTTTCCGAATTATTTTAAGAACGTAATTTTTATCTCTGTCGTAAACATTGACGCCAGCACGTTGAAAGGTCAAAATGAATTGGATGAGATGATTGCGGAACAACAAAAGCACCTGGAGAAGTATGTGAACTTTGCCACTCAGATGGGTTATGCTGCAGACTATCGCCTTGCAGCAGGCACGGATGTCATTGAGGAGATGGAAAAATTGTCTGCTCTCGTCGCACGGGAATTCCCGCGAACCATCTTTTTTGCAGGCAAGCTGGTTTTTGAACGCGAACGATGGTACCAACGGATTCTTCACAACGAAACAGCGTATGCAATCCAGCGGCGCCTGCAATTTGCGGCATTGAATTGTATGGTTCTGCCGGTTCGTGTCTTTGCCACAAACAAAGCATAAAAATTTCATTCCTTTGACAAAAGAAAGGAGCGGGGCTTCCCTCGCTCCTTTTTATTTATAATCCCGTTAGTAACTGATTGCCTATTCATTCCTTGCCATCGGGAACTATCCGTAGTATCTTGCTGTTGAATACTTTGAATTTAAAGGAGAAGCGATGAAAACCACAAAACAATACGGCAAGAAAATTGATCTTGCTCTTTCACTCTGGGTCAAACTAGCACGGGCACATGCTACATTCGGCCACCTGACCGCTGCAAACATCCATACGTTTGACCTCACACCAGCACAATTTGGTGTCGTCGAATGTCTCGGACACCTGGGTCCCATGCTCATCGGAGATCTAACCAAAAAGCATCTTGTCAGCGGCGGCAATATGACTGTTGTCGTGGATAATCTGGAGAAAGAGGGAATCGTACGGCGATCCGTCAGCAAAAAAGATAGGCGTGCATTTTATGTACAATTAACGCCAAAAGGCAAACGCTTGTTTCGGACAACGTTCATTCCGCATGCGGACTATATTGCCAAGCTTGCATCCGTGCTCACAGAAACTGAACAAACCGAACTTGGATCTCTCTTGAAAAAGCTCGGCACAGAGTTAAGAATTGTTCACTAGCTTTTTAAAACCAGTGTTTGAAATTTGAAACTTTTAAACTTCAATCAGTGTTCTACATAACACACAGAAGACAGCAGTTTGACAATTCAACAATTAAATATTCTCGCAGTCTCCGGCAGCTTGCGAACCGAATCGTTCAATCGGAAAGCTCTTCAGATTGCAAAGAAGATAGCTTCTGAGTTAGGTGCTGATGTTCGTGAGATAGATTTGAAAACGCTTGCCTTGCCGGTGTTTGACGAAGACTTGCGTGCACATGGATTTCCCGAATCTGTTGTTACACTCAAACAGGCAATTGAATCCGCCGATATTCTTCTGATTGCAACTCCGGAGCATAATCATTCAATTCCCGGACCATTAAAAAATGCAATCGATTGGGCTTCTGACAAAACAAATCCTTTTTCAGGAAAAGCGGCAGCTATTTTCGGCGCATCAACAGGACTTTTCGGAACGCTGAGGTCTCAGCTTCATCTTCGTCAGGTTTTGACGGCGTTAAACGTCGAGTTGGTTCCTCAGCCCCAGGTATTCATACGTTCTGCACATGAGGCTTTTCTGCCGGATGGTTCACTGGTTGATTCGAAACTTATGAAACAGCTGCATTTATTGATTCAGGAAACTCTCAAACTAGCCCAGTGTAAAAAAGAAAACAAAGTAAATGTACTTAACAAATAGAAAAGGAGATTCACCATGGAAACGGCACTTTTATACATCGGAAGGATAATATTCGGAGGTTATTTTATTTTTGGGGGCATGGATCTCTTTACAAAGTTTGAGATGATGTCCGGCTATGCAAAATCCAAAGGCGCTCCATCTCCAAAACTCTCTGTCGCTTTTTCAGGATTGCTTTTATTGATAGGCGGCGTGAGCGTGCTTCTTAATATATTTCCAGCACTTGGATTTGTTTCACTCCTTCTCTTTCTTGTTCCTGTTACATTAATCATGCATGCACCGTGGAAAGTTGAGGATCCGCAAGCAAAAATGGGTGAGACAATAAACTTCATGAAAAACTTCGCTTTGGTCGGTGCAGTATTGATTCTACTTGCGTATACACTTGCATAAAAATTTGTTAAGGTACGGCATGACGGGTGCACTTATAAAAATGGCAGTTATCTATGAATGAATACATGATCATCGTAAAATTTCTCGTATCGTTTAACGAAGAGTTTGCATCTCTCATTCCAAGTCAGCGAACCGAAGTGAGCCGGTTGATGGAAAAAGGAATTCTGACAAGTTATAGTTTGTCATCGGATCGAGAAACATTGTGGATAACACTTCTGGCAACATCGTCGGAAGTTGTTGAAACAACGCTCAGGATGATGCCGTTATACAAATTTATGCAGTACGAAATTGTCGAGTTGATGTTCCATAATAATCCAGTCTATACACCAATGCATTTTTCTATGAACTAATTATTCACAAAACTTTAAAAGTATTTCAACCCATTTAATCACTTATTATAGAGGTTCTGCCATGAAAAGATTAACTGTTGTTTTTTTTGCCATCTTTGCTGTGACCGCATTTGTAACAGCACAATCTGAATGGAAGTTTGATAAAGTCCATTCCAGTGTTACATTTAGCGTGCGGCATATGATCATTTCCAATGTATCGGGTAACTTTAAGGATTTTTCGGTTGTCCTGAAATCCGAGAAAGAAGACTTCTCAGACGCAACGGTAAAAGGCACTATTCAAGTTGCGAGCATCAGCACAGACAACGATAATCGAGATAAGCACCTGAAGTCGGATGATTTTTTCAATGCCGAAAAATTTCCAGAGATCAAATTCAAGAGCACAAAATTTGAAAAACTCGGCGATAACAAATATAAAATCACAGGCGATCTCACGATGCGCGATGTGACAAAGGAAGTGACATTCGATGCGGTCTTGAACGGAACACTCAAAACAGACAAAGGTTGGCTTTCGGCATGGAAAGCAACAACGACGATTAATCGGTTTGATTATAATTTAAAATGGAGTAAGACCGTAGAAACAGGCGGGCTTATAGTCGGACAGGATGTTACGATCACATTAAATCTGGAATTAAATAAGTAGTACCCTCGCCTCACAATGATGGAGTCCGCTTTTACCTCGTTGTCTGCGGGCTCCATCTCTTTCCTTTCTATCATAAGAATACGAAAGAACTCCTGTTTCTCCGTAACCGGCAAAGCGTCTCGATCCAAACGACGGAGTAGTGGATCTGAAATGGATGAAAGAGAATTTTTATCTTGGATCTTGACTTCTTTCCACAGATCATGTATATTACTAGCATAAAGTATGTCACAATCCGTTCAACATATCGTCTCTTCAAACAACCGTTGGTGGTGGCGCATTAGTGTATCCAAACGAACAGGTATGAAAACGGATAGTTAACTCATAAGCATACGCAGATTGTATCTTAACCCTTCCCGGATCACCCTGGAAGGGTTTTTTATTTTAAGGACGTCCACCAATGATAACACAACAGGAATTTGAACAACTTGCAGGCATACACACAGTTATCCCGCTTGTGGAAACGATGCTTGCCGATCTGCACACGCCCGTGTCGATCTATCTGACACTTCGCTCTAACCTTTCTCCTTCGTTTCTCTTGGAGAGCGTTGAACCTGATGAAAAGATCGGACGCTACTCGTTTGTCGGCACCGACCCGTTGCTGCTGATCAAAGCAAAAGGAGATGTGATCGAGATTGAATCCAGAACAAAGAAAGAACAGCGGTGCGGAAAAGTCATCGATGTGCTGGAGGAATACTCGAGCCAGTACCAGAACGTAGCAATCCGTGAACAGCAGGGATTTGCGGGAGGATTTCTCGGCTACTACGGCTACGACCGGGTGCAGGAAATAGAAAAAGTTCCACTTCATCCGCCAACCAAGGAGGATGTGCCGGATGCTATGTTCGGATTATTTCATATCGTGGTGAAATTCGATCACCTGCATCAACTGATGACCGTCACCTACAATTGCATCCTTGACAAGCAGCAGCCTCTCAGCGAACAATATCACGAGGGGAAGCGAAGACTCGAGTCCATTTTCATTCAGCTTGGAAAATCGCCGTCAACAGAAAACACATTCCACTGCGATTCCTCCTCGGTGGAGCATGGCTCAGACCGAGAGGCATTCTGTTCATCGGTCCAGCGCGCGAAAGAATATATCTACGAAGGTGATATTTTTCAGGTTGTTCTTTCCCGCCGTGTGCAGCTGTCGTTCTCAGGCGATCCTTTTCCCGTCTACCGCGCGCTTCGCATCATCAATCCATCTCCCTATCTTTTTTATCTTGATTTTAAATCGGTAAAACTCATCGGATCTTCACCGGAAATGCTGGTGCGTGTGCAAGGCGACATTGCCTCAGTAATGCCGATTGCCGGTACGCGCAAACGCGGTAAAACTCCGGAAGAGGATACGCGATTAGGAGAAGAACTTCTCTCCGATCAAAAGGAATTAGCAGAACATGTCATGTTGGTTGATTTAGGGCGAAATGATATCGGACGCGTGAGTGAATTCGGGAGTGTCCAAGTTTCAATGTTCAAAAGCCTGAAGCGATTTTCACATGTAATGCATATAGTCTCTGAAGTGCAGGGAAAACTGAAAGAGAAAGCATCGAGCTTAGATGCATTGCGCGCTTGTTTTCCTGCCGGAACGGTTTCCGGTGCACCGAAAGTGCGTGCAATGGAAATTATCCACGAATTGGAACCGGTGCGTCGCGGAATTTATGCAGGCGCGGTTGGGTATCTCGGATTCGATGGCGCGCTTGATACATGCATCGCCATTCGTACCATCGTTGCAGCAAACGGAATGCTTACGATTCAGGCAGGTGCAGGGATAGTCGCGGATTCGGTTCCAGAATTGGAATACAAAGAAACAGTGAACAAAGCTCAAGCCCTGCTCGATGCTCTGAACGCTGCGTCGAACGGATTGATGAAAGTTCGTAACGGGAACGGACATGTGGGAGTTCAAAAATGATACTCGTCATTGACAACTACGATTCGTTTACATACAACCTTGTGCAGATGGTCGGCAAAATGTCGCCGGATATCCGCGTGATCAGAAACCAGGATCTGTCAGTCGATGAAATTTCTGCCCTCGCGCCGCGCGGAATTATTCTTTCACCGGGTCCCGGCAGACCGGAAGATGCCGGCGTAACAGTGGAAGTCATTCAGAAACTTGGCGCAACGATTCCCATTCTCGGCGTCTGTCTCGGTCATCAATCGATTGGTTTCGCGTTTGGTGCAAAGATCATTCATGCACCAACATTGATGCATGGACGGACATCGGAGATCACACATTCCGGTGAAACCATTCTGCGGTCAGTACCGAGTCCGCTAGTCGCAGGCCGTTACCATTCGCTTGTTATCTCGACGGAACAATTTCCCCATGATCTCAAAATTTCCTCACGTACACGCGACGGTGTTATCATGGGAGTGACACATCGGAAGTATCCGATTGAAGGAATTCAATTTCATCCTGAATCAATTTTAACAAATGTTGGTCATCAATTAATAGAAAACTGGTTGGCGCTATGATAAAAGAATACATCGAGAAAATTACGGAAGGAAATAACCTTACTTTAGAAGAGTCCTATAAAGTAATGCGGAATATTATGAGCGGCGATGTAAATGAACCGCAAATTTCCGGTCTGCTTATGGCAATGAAAACAAAAGGTGAGACACCTGAAGAAGTTGCTGGCTTTGCTAAAGCAATGAGGGATATGAGTGTTAAAATTAATTCCAATGACCCTGATACAATTGATGTGTGCGGTACCGGAGGCGACGGATCAAATACATTTAATATTTCAACTGCCGTATCGTTTGTTGCAGCGGGTGCCGGTATAAGGGTCGCCAAGCATGGTAACCGTTCAATATCGAGCAAAAGCGGAAGCGCTGATGTATTGATTGAACTTGGAGTTAATATTAATCTCTCATCGGTTGATTCTGAAGCAGCTCTTAATGAGGTAGGTATTGCTTTCTTATTTGCACCAAATTATCACCCTGCAATGAAATATGCCGCACCTGTAAGAAAAGGGCTCGGGATCAAGACAATATTCAATATACTCGGTCCTTTAACAAATCCGGCTGGTACAAAGAAACAGCTTATCGGAGTATATAACTCTAAAACAGCGAAGCTTATGGCAGAAGCAGCATTTCATCTTGATATGGAAAGAGTTTGTTTTGTTTGTACGTCCGACAGCTATGATGAGATTTCTTTAACGGGAGAAACGGATGTTTATGACTATTCCCGTCAGTCGGGAATAAAGAACTATAAAATATCTTCCGTTATGCTGGATTATCCCGAAATAGATATTACCAAAATAAAAAGCGATTCTGCATTTAATAATTCTCAAATTATTCTATCCGTCCTCCGTGATAAAGTAAAAAGCGAAGCATACTATGTTATAGCCGCTAATGCTGCCCTGGCATTACATGTGGCAGGAATATCTGAAAGTATTACCGATTGCCGGCTTGCTGCAGAGGAATCCATTTTATCCGGCAAAGCTTATAATAAATTGAACGAACTTAAGTTATTCGGAGAAAAATGTTTATGAGCTTTTTAAGCGATATACTGGAAGTAAAAAGAGAAGAGATTAAAAAACTAAAAGCAAACCGAACGCTTGTTTCATTTAATAATGAAGAATTCTTCGCCATCCCGGTTATGAGTTTAAAGAAAGCAATAAGCAAAACAGAACGTCTTGGAATAATTGCGGAAATTAAGAAAGCGAGCCCGTCCAAAGGAATTTTGAAGAATGATTTCGACCATATGAAAATAGCAGAATCATATTTCAATTGTCAGACAGATGCAATTTCTGTATTAACTGATAAAAATTTCTTTCAGGGAAGTATTGAATTCATATACGATATTGCAAAAATGAAACTCTCCCCTATTCTTCGTAAGGATTTTATTATCGATGAATACCAGGTCTTTGAATCAAAAGCATTTGGCTCTGATGCAATTTTATTGATAGCAGAAGCATTAACTGCCTCACAAATTAATGAATTATCACATGCCGCTGCCGAATGCGGTTTGGAAGTATTACTCGAGCTTCATTCGGTTNNGGCGGAATCAGAATTATCCAAAATCAATTTTCAATTGAATGATCTGATTGGAATTAACAACCGGAACCTTGAGACTTTTAATGTTGATTTGGATACAACTATAAATCTTTCCGGCAAAATCCCGGATAATATATTGATAACGTCTGAAAGCGGTTTATTAACTGAAGCAGACATTAACAAACTTAAAGAAACAAATGTAAAAGCCGTATTAGCTGGTGAATATTTTATGAAATCACATAATTTGGAACCTGATTTTAATCAATTTAAAGACTGGTGCACTTATGCAGGTTAAAATATGCGGAATAACTAATATTAATGATGCACTTCTAAGTTGCGAATTGGGAGCTAATGCTCTTGGTTTCATATTCTATGAAAAAAGTAAACGTTATNNTTATATCAGTTATGTTCAGTCAACTGAAATAATAAGACAACTTCCCCCCTTCGTTATGAAAGTCGGCATCTTTGTAAATTCTCTCATTCACGAAATAAATGATGTAGCTCCAAGTATCGGATTGAATGCTGTCCAGCTTCATGGAGATGAAACACCATCTTATATTGAACAAATAAACCTTCCGGTAATTAAAGCATTTCGCATTAATAATGAATTTGACTATCGTAAAATGGAAGACTATAAAAACTGCTCTTTCCTGCTTGATTCTTATTCGCCGGATAATTTGGGTGGTACCGGGATGACATTTGATTGGACTAAGATAACTATGAAATTTAGGGAAAAGATTATTTTAGCCGGCGGCATTTCATCGGATAATATTGAATACATTTTTAAGCTTATAAAACCTCAGGCAGTAGATTTATCTTCATCATTGGAATCATCTCCAGGTAGAAAAGATCCGAATAAGCTGAAAGAGTTTTTCACTAAAGTAAATAAGTTGAGATACACATGCTGATACTAATGAGTCTTAATGCCCCCCGGCTGGATGTGAATAATGTTAAAGAAAAAATCATATCTCTTGGTTGCACTCCACATGAAATACCTGGTGAAACAAAACTCGCAATTGGAATTACCGGACCAAGCGAAATACTTAAAAAGGAAAACTTCCAACCTTCAAAAAGTTATTGAACAAAATTCAGGAATTAGCGCCTGTAGTTAATAGAAAACTAACATTGAGCTGAAATGAAAACAATTTATAATTATCCAGATAAAAATGGTAAGTTCGGTCAGTATGGAGGAAGATTTGTCCCAGAAACCCTACTCCCTGCTTTGTATGAACTCGATGCATGTTATACTAAATTTAAGAATGATCCGGAGTTTATAGCTGAATATGATAAACTTCAGAAAAACTATAATGGAAGACCGACTCCACTGACTTTTGCAAATCGCTTGACTGAGCATTTTGGTACAGCAAAAATTTATCTGAAGCGTGAGGATTTATGTCATACGGGAGCACATAAACTTAATAATGCGATCGGACAGATATTATTGGCAAAACGTCTTGGTAAGAAAAGAATCATTGCTGAAACAGGCGCGGGTCAGCATGGGGTTGCTGTTGCCACAGTGTGTGCTAAATTCGGTTTGCAATGTATAGTTTATATGGGTGAAACAGATATTGAAAGACAAAAACCGAATGTATTTAGAATGCAGCTCCTTGGCGCTGAAGTACGCCCTGTAAATTCAGGCAGTAAAACACTTAAGGATGCTACCAATGAAGCAATACGTGATTGGGTGACAAATGTTAAGGATACTCATTATATAATCGGTTCAGTCGTCGGTCCGCATCCTTATCCAATGATTGTCAGGGATTTTCAATCAATCATAGGTCATGAAACTAAAGAACAAATAATGAGTGCCGAATATAGATTGCCTGATCAAATTGTTGCTTGCGTAGGAGGCGGATCAAATGCCGCAGGGATATTCTATCCGTTTATTAATGATGAAAATGTAGAGCTTATTGGAGTTGAAGCTGAAGGACTGGGAATCGCTACCGGCAGGCACTGCGCAACATTAAGTGTTGGAGAACCGGGAATATTTCATGGTATGAAAACTTACCTGCTTCAGAACCCGGATGGACAGGTTGAAGAGGTTTATTCTATTTCTGCCGGACTTGATTATCCGGGCGTTGGTCCTGAACATTCTCTACTTAAAGATTTAGAACGGGTAAAATATTATTCAGTTACTGATGATGAAGCGCTTAAAGGCGTTCATCTTCTTACCCGTCTCGAAGGTATTTTACCGGCACTTGAATCAGCTCACGCTATTGCTTATTTGAATAAATTAATGCCTCATAAAGAAAAAGATGATATTGTTGTTGTCTGCGTCAGCGGAAGGGGTGATAAAGATCTTTCAACTCTCATGGATACATTAGAGGATTACATATGAGTTATATATCTAAGTATATTCAAAAAGTAAATGATAATAACCGTAAAGTACTATCGATTTTTCTTACTGCCGGGTT
>PLMS01000086.1 GCA_003142575.1 Ignavibacteriota bacterium | reverse complement strand
AGTAATCCCCGACCGTTGCAACCATGTAATCATAAATTCAGGAAATCGCTTTGCCCGGCAGAATATCTGTAATCGCAGTTCTTCTTACTCTGTATCTTGCACCACCAACCTTTGCACAATCTGCAATACCCCCAAGCGCAGATTCTTCTTGCTCTTCTCAAACATGGGTATATGTCGGCGTTGGTGGTGCAGTGCTCTTGACTGCTGTGATGTTTCATTACGATCAGCAAATCTACAACGATCTTTACAAGTGGAAGATGCACAATCCAGCGGTGAAAAAGATCAGTCCGGTAATTACGAATCTTGGCGATGGTTCGTTTTCCATAGGATTGTTTAGCGGTTTTGTCGGATATGGATTGATTTTCACGGATGCAAAAGCGTGTGAAGTCGGAAAGATCGGTTTTGAATCATTTCTTCTTACCGGTGTGACGGTGCAATTGTTGAAAAATCTATGCGGTCGCGAGCGCCCGAGTGCGGCAACACGCGACGGAGGGTTTTGGCATGGACCGTTTTCATATTTGCGCGAGCCCAAAGGCGGAAGAGGGATTTCTTCATTCGATGCATTTCCGTCCGGACATACAGTAACTGTGTTTGCCGCTGCTACAACGATCTCAGATTTTTACACCGAACCATGGGTATCATACACATGCTTTTCTCTTGCCTCGCTTACTGCAATCAGCCGGATAACAGAGAGCACACATTGGATGAGTGATTGCTTTGTCGGTGCGATCATTGGTTATTACGGAACGAAGCTTGTTGAAAAGTGGAATTATGGTTCCGGCGATATCACGCTTGTGCCGCAAGCGGATGAACATCGGTATGGATTGCTTCTCAGTGTGAAGTTCTAAGGAATAATATGAAGCAGTTAAAGATACTTTTCGGGTTCTGGTGTGCACTTTCTATATATTCTGTGCACATCTGTTGCGCACAAAATGGAAATCAGTCGGTAACTTCAGATTCAGTTTCTGCCATAAACACTACAGCGTTCGATGAAGTTCAATGGTACACGATGTTTGCCAACATTCCTCGCGATTGGGGCAGGTGGTACGATATTTCCTTTCGGAAAGAACGAGCGAACGAATGGATCGTTATCGGCGGATTGACACTTGCAACATTTCTTACCGATGACATTACGTATACTCCGGCAGCACGGTTTTACAATAGTTCTCCCGATGCAAAAAAGTGGAGCGATTTCTGTGCAAATATCGGTGATGGCACAACGCAGTTTGCTCTTGCGGGAGCAATGGGTGCGTACGGTCTCATGTTCAAGGATCAAAAAGCACTTCGTACAGGCAGCCAGATTGTACAAGCAGTGCTGGCTTCCGGTGCAGTTATTCAACTACTCAAACATGTCACCGGAAGAGAAAGTCCGTTTGTTCGTACTTCACCGACCGGTGTATGGAAGATTCTTCCCAACCAAATCGATTATCATCGCTACGTGCCGCACTTCGATGCCTATCCATCCGGACATATTTGCACATCCATCACTACCGTTATCGTCGTCGCCGAAAATTATCCTGATGTGAAATGGATTCGCCCTGCAGGGTACGCATTTACAACACTTGTCGGACTTGGAATGCTGAGTAATGGTATTCATTGGGTAAGCGATTATCCACTCGGGTTGTTTATCGGGTATTACTTTGGGATGCTTGCCGCACATCCTGAAGGATTACCGGTGATGGAATCGGACGATGGCCGATTGAAAGTTCATGTTCTGCCGAATATCACACCGATAGGAACAGGTGCAACATTGTCGATGACGTTTTGATAATTAGTCAGCCGGCACGGGAACGAAAGTATTTATCGTTTGAAAATATTTTTTAATAAGTCGTTCTACTTAACGGTTCAGGGGCTTCACTACTTATCTTCTCAAATCTTATTAACTCCACAGCTTAAAAGACGTTCCTAGTAAAATCCATGATGGAATGGACCACCAATGAGGGTGGGAGTAAAATAATCCGTGCAAAGAACGAAAGAATGCACTATCTTACTTATAGATAGAGAGATTATAGAATAAACCATCTCTCGGAAAATAGTTCCCGACATGTCAACATTTTTTCAGTCAACAATACAGAGCCTTGCGTGCGAATTATTCAATTCGTACGACTCCTATAAAGCAAGCGGTATTTCATCCAGCCGCTTCACACAGGCGGAAATGTTGCAATGGCTGCACCTATTCAAAGATCAGCGTCTCTTTGGAAAATCTGTCTTGGGCACATCTGCCGAAGGAAGGGAAATCGCGCTCTATAGCATAGGAGATGGTTCCACGAAAGTAATGCTCTGGTCTCAAATGCATGGCGATGAACCAACGGCAACGATGGCACTCATGGACATCTTCAGTTTTTTTACAAAGAATCCGGAACACATCGCAACAAAAACCATCCGCGAGAAACTGACACTGTTGGTGATTCCGATGCTCAATCCGGATGGGGCCGAACGTTTCACCCGCCGCACCGCTCAGATGATAGACATGAATCGCGATGCATTGGCATTGATGACACCGGAAGCAAAGATTTTAAAAAATACACGCGATACATATCAGCCGGAATATGGATTCAATCTTCACGATCAGGAGCCGCGGTATACGGTTGGGACGACACAGAAAATTACGGCGGTTGCTTTGCTTGCTCCGGCTGCAGATGAATCGCGCGGAGACAATCCGGTACGGCTGCGGGCAAAGAGAGTCGCTTCGACGCTTGCTCAGGTATTGAATCTTTTCATTCCTGAAAATCTTGCGAAGTGGGATGATACATTCTATTCGACCGCGTTCGGTGACAACATTCAGAAGTGGGGAACAAGCACGGTGCTGATAGAGTCCGGCGGATGGCGCGGGGATCCCGACAAATTTTTTATTCGCAAGCTCAATTGTATCGGTTTGTTGGCAACGTTGTATGCGATTGCTGCGGGAGAAATCAGTAAAGTAGATGTTGCTATGTACGAGCAGATTCCATTCAATATGAAATTAGGATATGATTATATCATCCGGAATGCGGTGCTCAAATCGAATGGTCAGATTGCTCCAATCCGGGTCGATGTCGGTATCAACTTCAATAAACGCATCAATACTGTGACGGGTCAAATGGATGACTATGCTATTATTATGGAAATTGGTGATCTGAGTGCCTTCACGTCATTGGAGAAGGAAGTCAATGCCAACGGTGCTGAATTAAATGCTGATCTCATCAAATTGGAACATTCATTCTCAGCCGGCGAGATAGAATTACTCTTCAAGCGAATGTGAACATCATGGCTCGCAAACTACCAAACCATTTGTCGAATCCTGCTGTCTCGAAAGCATTGCTCAAGCGGCAGAAAGAATTTGAAACAGAGGCGTTCCCGCATAAGGATATTCTTTTCAATTTTGCATTGCGTACCACAGGCGACAAAGACGACGCGCATGATCTGCTGCAAGAAACCTTTATGAAAGCATTTCGTTTCTGGGATAAATACGAAAAAGGAACTAACATCCGCGCATGGCTTTTTCGCATCATGAAAAATACCTACATCAATCGGTACAGAAAAGAAACTCGAGAACCGGGGATGGTGGACTATGACGACGTTGAGAATTTTTATGATTTAATCCGCGATGACAGCACAGATTCCAACGATCTTCAAAAGAGAATGTACAGCAATATGCTGAGCGATGAAGTGACGGGAGCACTGCAATCGCTGCCAGAGGATTTTCGCACCGTAGTGATCTTATGCGATATTGAAGGATTGATGTATGACGAAATTTCTGAATTTCTCAATTGTCCTATCGGAACTGTGCGCTCACGGCTGCATCGAGGCAGAAAGATGCTTGAAGAGAAGCTTTATGATTATGCAAAAGACCGTGGTATCATTACCGATGACAGATTGAATTAAATTCCCATCTTCTGTTTTTCATCTACCTTCTCATAGTCTCATACTCCCATCAGCAAACGCTGACCCAATCTTGGTGGCAATCCGAAATTTAAAATTTTACGCACCGCTGTTTCCACATCGTAGGGACTGCGGATATTTTCGTACGACCACGTATCCGTATCGAATATACTAAAGCTTAAATCCGTTATTCGATCGCGCGGCTGACCAACACTTCCAACATTAACGAGATAGCGTTCGCCTTTCATCATGCTGCGGACTCGTCCGGCGGTGGAAAATATTGCAGGTGTATGTGTATGTCCGATGAAGCAGAGAGATTCCGAAAAACATTGAAAAGCGCTTGCTGCGGCATTGTCTTCAAGAATATATTTCCATTGTTCCGGAGAGCATGGTGAAGCATGCACAAAAAGAAGATCATCTTTTTTTATGGAAATGGAAAGTGTACGAAGGTAAGAAATATTTTCTTCGCTGATTCGCTTGCGGGTCCACTCAATAGCTGAACGGGCATCTTCTGTGAAGTGCGCGGTGATGCTCTCGTTGAGTAGTGCTTCATCGTGGTTGCCTTTGATGACAGAGCTGCACCGCTCGCGGATAAGTGCTAGACATTCGTTCGGATTCGCACCATAGCCGACAATATCGCCAAGACAGATAATTTCATCCACGGATCGCTGGTCGATGATTTCCAGCGCTTTTGTCAGCGCTTCAAGGTTAGAATGAATATCGGAGATGATTGCGTATTTCATTATCCTATATAAGTGAATATAGAAAAACGTCAAATAGAGTGCAACCGGAGTTGCTTCCGTATAAAATGAATGATGAATTATTTATTCAGGCAACCATTGCATCGTGTCTGTTTATGGTTGAACTCTATGAAAATGCGCGGTATATTAACGCGCACTGATAATTACTCTACACCTGAGCTTTGCTGTCATGAAAGAAAAAAAATTCATTGCGTTAACCTCCGTTGCTGCTGCAGTTTTTCTGACGGGGTTCAAACTCTATATTGGATGGCGGACGGACAGTCTTGGCATTCTCTCTGAAGCAGCGCACTCAGGTCTTGATCTGATAGCCGCAATCATCACGTTGTTTGCCGTGACCTTTGCCGACCGTCCTGCTGATGAAGACCATCAATATGGCCACGGGAAACTGGAAAACATCTCTGCTTTCGTTGAAACACTTCTCCTCGTGATCACCTGTGCATGGATCATCTGGGAAGGTGTCAGCCGTCTTCTTGTCCAAACGCACCATGTTGAAACAAACATTTGGAGTTTCATTGTGATGGGCACAGCGATCGTCATAGATGTCAGTCGGTCACGGGCACTCTACCGAGTTGCGAAAAAATATCACAGTCAGGCATTAGAGGCCGACGCTCTCCATTTTTCCAGCGATGTATGGACGTCGCTCACCGTTCTTGCTGGATTGTTTTTTGTCTGGCGCGGATATCCAGTGTTCGACTCTCTTGCTGCCATTGCTGTTGCGTTGTTAGTTCTTTTTGTCAGTTATCGGTTAGGCCGTCGTACTATCGATGCGCTTATGGATCGTGTGCCGAAGGATTTGGTAAAAGAAATTGAGCAGGCAATCAATTCAGTAGACGGTGTGGAAGAACTGCGCAAGCTTCGCATTCGTCCTTCCGGTGCACATATATTTGTAGATACGATTGTTGCTATCCGTCGAACTATTCCCTTTCAAAGCGCTCATGCGATTATGGACAGCATTGAACGAAGCGTCCATGCAGTCCATGCGAACGCCGATGTGGTTGTTCACTCGGAGCCATTTGAAACGAGGGATGAGACCATCATCGATAAAATTCGAATGGTTGTGATGGACAGAGGACTTCGCGCGCCGCATAACATTGAAGTGCATCTGACTGATGGAAAATATTATATAGATTTTGATGTAGAGTATGCGAAAGGACTTTCGTTTGCTGAAGCACACGAAATATCCTCGGACATTGAGCGGCAAATTCAGAATCAACTTCCATCGGTCGGAAAAGTGACGATTCATATGGAGGAGTATGAAGCGAACGAGCATCCTCTCCACGATGTCACAAAGATAGAAAATGCGTTATCCTCAGAGATTCGCTCGATCACCGAGCAGCAGAAAGATGTGTTGTCATGCACGGAATTGATGCTGCTGCAGGAAGGAAATAAGTACAACGCAACACTGACATGTCAAATCGATAAAACTAAAACATTGGACGAAGTACACCAAATTATTTCTGAGATTGAAGCTGTACTCTTCCAACACTTCAAACAATTGCGGCGAATTACAATACACGCAGAACCAAAGTAAGCTCATGAGCCTTTGAGTGATTGAGTATATAGTCGGATTTTTTTATTCAACGATTTATTTACTCAAATACTTCGATCTTTCAATCACGTTTTTTTTTGTTTCTTCTTTGCTGCTGGGAAAAGCACGTTGTTCAGAATCAGCCTGTAACCGGGTGAGTTCTTGTGCAGATTCAAATCGGTTGGCGGGTCGCCGACGGCATGCTGGTAGTCTTCGGGATCATGTCCGCCGTACCACGTGAATGTGCCTCGCCCGAAATTGCCGTGGATGTATTTCACTTCTTCCGTTCCTTCACGTTCTGCTAGAATGGTAACATTTTTCTTAATCAAGCTTTTTTTGAACGCAGTCGTTTGCCCCATAAATCCTTTGATAATATTGACGTGATCTTGTGTGAGCATCGTCGGTACGGGGTCGTACTTGGCGGAGAATTCGAAGAGCGTAAAATAGTCCGTGTTTGGATCGCGAATCGGAGGCGGATCGCTTGGAGGAATGTCGATATCGGAATACTCATAGCGGAACGGATTCATATCGATCGTAAAATTCTCGAATGCAAGTGTCTTGCTGAAATCGAGCTTCGTTTGTGCGTTCCTGTCCGGCGGATCGCCATCGAACATGACATCGGCAATGTCTACATTTTCTGCGGCAAGTGCGATATCATAACTGTCGGTTGCAGAGCACATGGCAAACATAAATCCGCCGCTGCCTACAAACTCCTTGATGGAACGCGCGACCGCCTTTTTTTCTTCTGATACCTTTTTATAACCGAGCCGCTTTGCTTCGCGCTCATACAGCATTTGTTGTTCAATATACCATGAAGCATTCCGGAAGTTGGAATAGAATTTTCCATACTGACCGGTGAAATCTTCGTGATGTAAATGAAGCCAATCATATTCACTCAGTTTTCCGGAGAGAATTTCTTCATCCCACACCTTTGTATAATGAATCTCTGCATACTCCAGTGCCATCGTCACTGCGTCATCCCACGGTTTGAAACCCGGTGGGGCATAGACCGCAATCCGCGGTGCTTTTTCCAGCCGCACCACATCTTGATTGTTGTCTTCACGTTGGACTTCGGCATAGATCGATGCGGCATCGCCGGCAGCGAGTGATTCGAAGAATACACCGCGAACGCGGCATTCTTGAGCTAGTACATCGCTGTAATCCATCATGAATGAACCGCCGCGGTAATTGAGCAGCCAATCCACTTCACCGTTTTTTTCTAGCAGCCAAAATGCAACACCGTACGATTTAAGATGATCGGTTTGTTTAAGATCCATCGGGATGAGAAGTTTGGATTGGGCGATGAGAACGGAACAACATGTGCTCAACAAAATAAACATGGAGCCTAGTATAAAACTATACGTTGAAAATCTCTTTTGATATTTCGTAACTTTCATACTTAAGTTATTCATCTTTCTCATTAGATGCGTTTACTTGGCAGTATGTTCCGGCGCTGCTATTGACTGATATGCCATCGCATTCAAGAGCATGATGCGATTCTTCATCGGTGGATGTGTCGCAAAGAGATCTGCCCACCATCCTTCTTTCGAATTGATTTTTCTTCCTAAAGGATCAACGACGCATAAATGAGCAATGCCTTTTTGAAAAGAAGTTGTCGGTTCGGCGGCATTCTCGATTTTTATCAATGCGCTGGCGAGTGCTTTGGGATTGCGTGTGAGTTCTGCACC
>PLMS01000052.1 GCA_003142575.1 Ignavibacteriota bacterium | reverse complement strand
TACGCGCGTAATAAAATATATATAATAGACCGACGACAGCGATAGCACGCCGAGTGTGATAATTTCAATCATGAGGATGTGTTTTTGATTTGGATAGTAATGATCGAAAAATAGTCCATGCGGTGACGTGTTGATGCTTCAAGAAGATGGTTCCGCAAATACTGGGTAATAATACATTGACGACAAAGAGCAGCAGCGATGCATTCAAAGCAGCAGCTTGCGAAATACCAAACTTTGAAAAAAAGAAAACTGATCCCGCTTCCCGAATACCAAGATCACCCAAAGAAATCGGAAGACAAGATTTCACAAACATCATTGCACTTGTTCCTATGAATGCATGAAATAGAGTGATCTCACAGAATGCATGAATGAAATAGAACATCTGTACTACCAGAACCCCATGAAATAAAAGTGTGCAGAGAAGTGTGGTAATCAACTGTTGAGACTTCAAGAGAGTAAATCCATCAAGCACTCTTGTTACCCAGGACTTTTGAAAAAATGCAGCATTCAGACGATGTCCGAATACTGCCAGCAGATCCATACGCATGAAGAATACGAGAGAAAGAACTACGATAAATAAAGATATAGGAATAATGAAGAACGAGCCACTCCACAACAAAAAAACAAGACTTATTACTCCGGCAGCGCTCGTGACGACAAATATTTGTGCTTTATCGAGTAGCGCCAAACCAACCAAATGAGATTTTCTTGCGTCAGAAATGTGCAAAGCGCGTCCGGCAAAATCACCAATTTCACCGGGCGTAAAAGAGCCAAACGAAATTCCAAGCATCACCGAGCCGAATGCTTCCCAAAATGAAGACTTATTCTTCACGGAGTGAAGCATGATACGCCACTTCAAAGTCCTGATACCAAGATTTGCAATTAACAAAATTCCGCCGAAAAAAATGTACCTGCCATCCGCAGATTGGTACGCAGAAAGTACATTCTGCCATGTTACTAAGGAGAAAACAAAGTAGAGAATGATCGCACTGATGATGATACGAGTCGCTACCGAGATCAATCTTTTCCGGATCTGTCCGGTTTCAATTTTTTCTGCGCTGTTTAACTTTGCTTCCATTGAAATTTTTTAAAAATACCCAGAGGTCCGATGAGTGAATTGTAGAGAATATAAAAAACTTCCATAATGATGAAAGAGCGGCAGTATGTGCTGCCATCGAATGTGCGTGCCGAGAAAAAAACTAATATCATATCAGCAAAGAGTTTTGTTATAATACACGCAATAACAAACTGAATTGATGACAAATGGAGCAAAAATAAAAAAGGGGAGAAGAAGAGCAAAAAGTTTGCCAGGTGATAGAAGAAGAAAAAAAGCATCATGGGGAATGTAAAAACCTTGGATGCAGAGAAATGGCGCTTGCGCTGTTCGACAAATGACCGGAAGTCTGCAGGCGGTACTGTTGGGACAAAACTTTCTCTTGTTTTCACGTAGCGAATTTCCCAATCCGTTTGTTTGCGGACGAGCTGCAAAAAGAGATCATCATCGCCGCTGATGGATTGTTTGATTTTCTCAAACCCGCCGACCTCGTCATACACCTTCCTGCGGTATGCAAGATTCCTCCCGGTGCAAAGCCAGCCGAGATTCCAACCGATAGCACCAGACGACCAAATTGCAGCGCGGAATTCCTCATATGCAATAAACTTAAAGAATATCTTTCTCAAGATTCCATTCGTTATTGTTTTGTTAGATGGAATCGTATAAGGAGAATAGCCGGCAACGAAGCCAACTTCCGGCTCAAATTGCCGTACCAATTCTTCTATCCACGTAGGAGGAGGAAAACAATCTGCATCTGTAAAACAAAGAATTTCGCCTTTGCTTGCGTTAATTCCTGCTCTAAGCGCATTTTTCTTCGCCGGCATATCGCTCGGAACGGTTGCGATGTCTATTCTCTTGATGGCAGGATTTTTCTTTTGAAAGTCAGCTATGATAGCGGCTGTGTTGTCTATCGAACGATCATTGACGATAATGAGTTCAAGATGAGTGTATGTTTGCTGTGACAGGCAATCAAGGAGCAGTCCAATGGTTCTTTCTTCATTGCGCGCCGCCACAATGATAGAGACAAATGGCTGAAGCGGACTTTTTGTTTGTTTGCAGCGCTTGAGCCCTATGGTTAAGCCAAGATGAACAGCAAGATAAAAAGCCGCGGCGAGTATAAGAAACCATCTGATGATTATGAGAATTTCCATCATGTCATAATCGGAAATAATGGGTTCTTTTGCAATGTCTAAAATGAAATCAGGATGCCACGGAAATCATTTCGCTTCGATTGAAAATAGGATGTCTTCCGCCTATTGACAATATCGAAACCTTGATTTTCATTTAAAGACTCATTACCCTTGTGCAACAGTTTTTGGGCGGAAGCACGGTTCTACATCACTAAAATAACTCATTCAATTCATTATTACCTCAGGAGGTTTATATGCGATCAGTTATCAGTTTTATCCTTGTCACAATGTCGCTAATGCTGATAGGTTGCGGTGGCACAAAATCACTTCAGGCAACTGATACAGGTGAAATTCCTGATTGGTTTACTAATGTTCCAAAAGATCCAAATTCCTTATATGGTGCAAAAACAGCCACTTCACAAGACCTCCAACTTGCAATTGACAAAGCGGCAACAGATGCACGAGCAGAAATTGCACGGCAAGTGGAAATAAAAATCGAAGGTCTGCAAAAACGGTTCCAAGAAGAAACTGGTACCAGCACTGATGCACAATTACTAGATCAATTCACACAGGTAAACAAAACGGTTGTTTCAACCAGCCTTTCAGGCACTCAGATTGCAAAGCAAAAACAAATGAAAGATGGAAATCTCTGGCGTGCCTATGTGCTCGTTGAATATTCGGTTGGCGCTGCAAACGAAGCATTTATGAAGCAAATCAAGAATAATGAACAACTCTATACTCGTTTGCGTGCAACGCAAACTTTCAAGGAATTGGACGAAGAGGTGAAGAAGCTTGAAGATGCCAAGAAATAATTATAATAATAAATCAAATACTATTATTCACTCATGTTACGCAGAATGCAATAAAATATTGCCACGACCTTCAGGTCGTGGTTTTAATATCCATAAACTCTGGGCTTTAGCCCAAAACGATTCATAATGTGGCTAAAGCCGATGCTACTTTATTTTATTTCTCCACGACGTAAACGTCGTGGCTATAAATCAACTTACTTTGCGTAACATCAGTTAATCATGAATAGTTATTTTCTTACTTGTCAAATAACTTGGTAATATTATGAAAATAATATGTTGCTCGTTACTCATTGTTATTTCCCTTCCTCTATTTGCAGAAACTAAAACATGTGTCCGTGAATATACATACAAAGCAGGTGAAGCTGATAGTAAAATCACCTCGCGTGCTATTGCGCTCGATCAGGTAAAAAGAATTTTGCTGGAAGAAATCGGTGTGTATCTTCAAAGTTCCATAGAAACGAAAAAAGAGGAACGAGATACTTCATATAAAGAGTTAACGACGGAGCAAGTTCAAAGTATCACCGCCGGAATTACGGAAACGAAAATCATCGAAGAACGATGGAATGGTGAAACATATTATATCAAAGCATCTATTACCGTTGACCCCGATGAAGTAAATAGAAATATTGCTCGCATTGGTGCAGACCAAAGCAAACTTAAAGAGCTTGTTGATGTAAAACGTAAAGCTGATGATGCTTTTGCTGAGATTGAACGACTGCAAAAAGAACTTGCAGTAACAAAATCTGAAAAAGATAAATTAGCCAAACAAAAAGAATATAATACCGCTTCAAATACTCTCTCTGCTTCTGATTGGTTGCGAAAAGGATATAATGCTGGCGAATTAAAAGAATATGATAATGCAATATTGTATTTTCAGAAAGCGATTGAACTCGATCCGAAATATTCTGAAGCCTACTACAACTTGGGAACCACATATACAAATAAAGGCAATCTCGACAAAGCAATTCAGTGCTACAAAAAAGCGATTGAACTCAACCCGCAAATCTCTATAGTTTATAATAATATGGGAGTAGCATATGAAGAAAAAGGGGATAATGAAAAAGCTATTAAATGCTATGAAAAAGCGATTGAAATCGATCCAAATTATTCATTGGTTTACTTCAATTTAGGAATATCTTATTCTGAGAAAGGGAATATCGACAAAGCTATTACATCCTATGAAAATGCGATTGAGCTGGACCCAAAGTATTCAATGGCTTATAACAATTTAGGATTAATCTACAATGATAAGGGGAATATCGACAAAGCAATTACACTCTATGAAAAAGCGATTGAGTTGGATCCAAAGAATTCAAACGCTTACGACAATTTAGGATTAATCTACAATGATAAGGGGAATATCGACAAAGCTATTCTATTGTTCAAAAAATCGATTGAAATCGATCCAATGTATTCAATGGCTTACAACGATTTAGGTGTTGTATATTCCGAAAAAGGAAATATAGACAAAGCTATTCTATTATTAGAAAAAGCGATTGAGCTGGATCCAAAGAATTCAACCGCTTACCGCAATTTAGGTACTGTCTACTCTGCCAAAGGGGATACTGAAAAACAAATTGAATATTACAAGAGAGCAGCGCAACTGGGAGATATTGATGCTCAGAAATGGCTAACACAAAATGGTTACACCTGGTAATGTTTTAAAAAAATATTGCACCCTTCATTTCATAAGGAGGTTATTATGATACCATCTAACATATTAAAAATGCCTATCGAGGAACTTCTTTCCAAGCTATCTCCGCATGCCAAAGATGTTTATCAACAAGCAATCTTTGTCAATATGGTAAGAGAACTCAACGATGGCGTAACACGTCTTCGCAATTCTATGGAAACAAATGCAAACGCCAGTGATGTTCTCGCAAAAAAGGTACATCGACTAAACATTGTCTTAACCTGTGCTACAATCATTGTTGCTCTTGCTACTATTGCTGGAGTTGTCATTGCGGCAATTCAACTGTACAAGTGAAGTGTTTGCTTTTTTAGGTGCCGTGTAAAATTAAATGTTATCAAAATGAACTTGTTTCGTGTATTACATTTTGAAAGTTTGCAGAGCCACAACTTAGCGACCATCCGTTAGGTTGCACCAAAGATAAAAATGGAACATCAGGATATTGAAAAAGTCGCAAGCAATGCATTGAGCGAATTTACGCGGGACCGTATGTGCCTAATAAATGGAGGTACTGGAAATCTCCTTGAAGCAAATGGCCGATTTTTCATCGCAACATGTTATCATGTTGCCGAGGAATTTTTCAAAGAAGGAAGTTATAGATATGTTATACTGCGCCGGAATGAAAGAATAAAGAAGAATGATCTTAAGCTTTTAACGTACAAAGATAAGGAAATTGATGTTGCGCTTATCGAAGTACATGCAACCTTGAGCGGTTACCCAACTTATAAATTAAATAATATCGAAGTAATTGAAATATTTGACATGGAGAAATTCGATAAAACTAATATCGTAGTTTCAGGCAATCCCGATGAACTATCAAAAAACAAGCACGGCTTGGGAATACTCTATACTCCTTTTATCTTCACAACCCTTCCAGAAGCATCCAAGTTACCTTGTTCTGATTTCCTTTATTGCAAATATCCAATGGCAAGAGATGTGATTGAAAACCAATCTGGCAGAAGAATGAAACTGCCCACAGCTGGCGGTCTCAGTGGTGCTTTCATGCTTAAGCAAAGGGAGTTTGCTGGCCCAAAGGAACAAATCTGGACTCCTGACATCATGAAAGTTGTGGCGATCCAACATCGGTGGGATAAGGAGTCTTACATAAAAGGGACGAACATCAAGTATCTTATACAACTGTTAAAAGAATGTGGTGCTGCCTAACTCGCGACTCCCCGCAAACAACACGGGGATTCATCCCGCTCTTTTTTGAGCGGGACGCTGAGAAACGCGCATAAAACGTTCAACAAGCCCCAATAAAAAACATCCGCCACGCAGCAGCGGATAAAAAAGTAGGGATTTGATTTATCAAATCCCTTTGGAGAAGGACATGATAAATCACGTCCCTACGAAAGCAAATCATCCAATCTGTTGTAGGTCGAGACGCCGTCTCGACCATGTCTATGGGCAGTGGCAAGACTTCCGATTTCTAACAATGAATTCGCAGGGAAGAAATCGGAAGTCTATCTTATCTGGGAACAACCTTCGGAAGGTAATCTCCGCGATTCTGTTTGTCCGACTACGAGTCGGACTCTACGGATTTGTTGAGAAGAGAAGAAAAATTGTGAAAATCTTTTGTAGGGACGTTTAATTAAACGTCCCTACAAGGAAAATATCATAACCATTCCAAAGCATCTGTTTCTCTCTTCACGGGAAAAGCGTATTCAATAATCGCTCCATTCTTTGCATTTCTTGACTCTCCGTCAAAAATGCAATATCTTCATAAAAGAAATTTATTTTCATCAAAAACCACAATCCGTTGTTCATCGGTGTTATGTGAATCAAAAGGCAAAGCTAAAAACATTTAAGCGATTACATTCGTCATCTTCCACTAGAACCGAATCGACATACCAGAAAACAACTCTTCCGAATGGCGTTCGTGTTATCACGGAAGCGATTCCGCACGTACGTTCTCTTTCGCTCGGTTTTTGGATTGAAACCGGTTCACGAGACGAATTACCGGCAAAAAACGGCATCTCACATTTCATAGAGCATATGGTGTTCAAAGGCACCAAAAAACGCACTATAAAAGAAATTGCCCAGAGCATCGAATCTGTCGGCGGATATCTGAATGCATTTACAAGCAAAGAACATACCTGTTATTATGCACGAGTACTTGATGAACATCTGGAGTTGGCAGCCGATGTTCTTTCTGATATAGTTCTTGCACCGACATTTCCGGATAAGGAACTGGCGAAAGAAAAAAATGTTGTTCTGGAAGAATTGAAACAGGCGGAAGACGATCCGGACGACATTATACACGATTACTTTGAAAAAGCCATTTTTAAAACGCATCCGCTTGGTATGCCGGTTATCGGAACGAAAGAGTCTATTTCTTCTTTATTGAGAAAAGATCTCGTTCAATATAAGTCGGAACAGTACACATCTGATAATCTTGTCATTGCGGCAGCAGGGAATATTAATCACGAGACAGTTGTTGAACTATCAAAACGTTATCTCAAAAATATCCCATCGAGTACGAAGCAGAAAAGAACCGGGAAATCCGATTCGGTTATTGAAGAGCCTAATTATGTTTTGAGTGAATATTATAAGCCTATTCAACAAGCTCATATCTGTCTTGGCACCATCGGTTGCAGCGTGAAAAGTGAAAAGCGCTTTGCCATGCAAGTACTGAATACATTGCTGGGCGATGGAATGAGTTCCAGATTGTTTCAAAACATCCGGGAAAAATATGGATTTGCTTATGCAGTCTACAGTTTCAACAATATGATGCAGGAAACTGGTTCAGCAGGAGTCTACATTGGAACAGATGACTCTCATGTTCAACGGTGTATCGATCTTGTGTGGAAAGAACTGAAATCCGTGCGCAAACATGCTATCAGCAAACAGGAATTGGCACGTACGAAGGCACAATTGAAGGGGAGCCTGATGCTGGGAATGGAAAATATTCCTAACCGGATGATACGATTAGGCAGCTCAGAGTTATATTTTGGAGAATTGATTACGCTCGATGCGATCATTGCAAAGATTGACGCTGTGACAAAAGATGAAGTTCAGGAAATGGCTGAAGGATTGTTCGTAGAAGAACGTTTCGCGACGGTTATCTTTCATCCGAATGGAAAACACGAAACACAGTCTGAATAGTTACCATACAGTAGATAGAACAACCATGATGGATACGCCGAATAAAAATACCGCAGAAAGTTTTGTAAAGATTTCCCGAAGGGGACGAGAGATGCAAAGTTCTCCTATTCGAAAACTTGCAGCTATTGCAGAGGCACGCAAGAAGCAGGGAATCCATGTATATCATTTGAATATTGGTCAACCGGATTTGCCTACACCGACACCGGTATTAGATGCTGTGCATAAATTTTCACAACAGACAATTGAGTACGCACCGTCTAACGGTTTGCCGGAACCACTCAAGGCATGGAAAAAATATTTTAGTCATTTTGGAATTCTTTTCGATGAAAGCGAACTTATTGTTACAACAGGCGGATCCGAAGCAATTACCTTAGCGATGTGTGCCGTCTGCGATGCAGACGACGAGATACTCGTGTTCGAACCAACGTATGCAAATTACAATGGTTTTGCAGGTATCGCGAATGTAAAACTCAAAGCGGTTCCAACAACGATAGAAAACGGCTTTCATCTACCATCGGAAGAGGCGATAGAATCTTTTGTCACGAACAGGACACGAGCGATCCTCTATTGCAGTCCATCCAATCCTTCCGGAACAATTTACAGTCGAGAAGAAATTCAACGGCTTGTCAATGTGGCACTGAAGCATGGATTATTCATTCTCTCCGATGAAGCATATCGTGAATTTGCATATGAGAAGAAAGCAATAAGCATTACAGAATTTCCTCAAGTACGAGATCGTGCAATTGTGCTCGAGAGCTGTTCGAAGAAATTCAACGTCTGCGGCGCTCGTATCGGTGTGCTTGCGAGTCACAACAAGGAAATTGTTTCTGCAATATTGAAGTTCTGTCAAGCGCGGCTTTCGGTGGCGACGATTGAACAATTAGCTATGGTCCCGCTTCTTGAGAATCCGGAACCTTATACGCGTCCTCTTGTTGAAGAATTTAAGAGGCGGCGGGATCTTGTATGCGCAGAACTGAAAACAATTCCAGGTGTTGTATCTTATATACCGGAAGGAGCGTTCTACATTGTTGTGGGTTTGCCGGTCAAAGATGCGGAACATTTTTCTCAGTGGTTGATCGAAGAGTTCGAGTACGAACGTGAAACAGTTTTGTTGGCGCCGGCACAGGGTTTTTATGTCACTCAGGGTAAAGGCATAAATGAAGTCCGACTAGCGTTTATGCTGAAAATCGATGATCTCAAACGATCATTGAAGATACTCAGGGAAGCACTCAAACTTTATCAGCGGACTTCTACGCAATAGCGGAATACAGGTTTCATGACGAAGATCACGATTGACGGGAAAGAACTAGAAGTCGATCCGAAGCTGACGATTATTCAAGCGGCGGCACAAAACGGGATTCATGTTCCAAATTTTTGTTGGCATCCAAAACTTTCCGTTGCAGGTAACTGCAGAATTTGCCTGGTGGAAGTTGAGAAAATGCCGAAACTCGTCATCGCGTGTGCCACGCAAGTTGCAGAAGGAATGGTCGTCAAGACCAAGAGTGAAAAAGTTGTCAAAGCACGCAACTCTGTGATGGAATTTTTGCTCATCAATCATCCGTTGGATTGCCCGATTTGCGATGAAGCCGGTGAATGCAAACTTCAAGATTACGCATATAAGTACAGTATCGGTGCCAGCAGATTCCAGGAAGATAAAGTTCACAAACCGAAGCGCGTAGAACTTGGTCCGCATGTTCTGCTGGATGTTGAACGCTGCATTATGTGTTCTCGCTGTATCAGATTCTCTGAAGAAATCGCGCACCAATCTGCGCTCACATTTACCGAACGCGGCACTCATGTTATCCTGACAACATTTCCCGGCACTCAATTGGACAATCCGTATTCCATGAATGTCGTCGATATTTGTCCGGTTGGCGCGCTCACAAGCCGCGACTTCCGATTCAAAGCGCGGGTGTGGGAAATGTCGTCCACAAACAGTATTTGCGTCGGATGTGCACGCGGATGCAATACGTTCGTGTGGGTTCGTAATAATGAAATCCTTCGGCTGACACCTCGAAAGAATGAAGAAGTGAATTCCTATTGGATGTGCGATGATGGACGATTGAATTCTTTTAAAAGCGTAGCAAGCGAGAAACGACTGAACGGTCCTCTCATTCGGAAGGACGGTGTCAAAGTGGAAGTGGGCTGGGATGAAGCAATCTCCAAGGTAGTCACGGAACTGCACACCTATCGTAAACACGAAATCGCAGGAATCGCATCGGCATACGCGACCAATGAGGACAACTACATTTTCACTCGGTTCATCAAGGAAGTGATCGGAAGTAAGAACTTTGGTTTTCTTTCTCATGTAAAATCCGGCAGCGAAGACGATCTGCTTATTCGAGCCGATAAAACACCGAACAGCTTCGGTGCGTTATCCGTAGGAGCGGCGGGAGAGAATGGAACAGTTGGAATAGACCATATTCTCAAAGGAATTTCCGAAGGAACTATTAAAGTACTTTATGTTCTGGAAGACAACATCGCAGCAGATCCGAAGATTGCTGAGGTGCTGAAGAATCTTGAAATGTTGATTGTACATTCGTCGGTGAGGAATGAAACTACCGCGAAAGCAGATATTGTTCTTTCAGCATCAACGTTTGCTGAAAAAAATGGTACGATGACGAATTTCAATGGACGCGTGCAACGCATACGACCTGCAGTTGCGATGATTGAACAGGAGCGTGCCATGGATGGCATGGCGATGAGCCGATGGGATAAATTTGCTGCGCAAAACGATTCGTGGGGAAAAGGGACAAAACGGGATGCCCGTTCATCATGGAGAATTATTGCTGCCGTCGCTTCTGCGATGGGTGGAAAAATGAAGTATGCAACTGCGGAAGAAGTTTTCAAAGAAATGACGGAACGTCTTCCCGCGTTCAAAGGTTTATCTTATGCGAAGGTCGGTATTCATGGCGCTCATCTCAAAGAGATAAAGCCCGCGGCTGCGAAAAAGTAGAAAAGAAAATACATAGATGGATATCATTTCAATACTTATTGTGCTTATCAAGATACTCATCATTATGTTCGGTGTGCTGGTGTTAGGTGCGGCTCTTGCGGTATACGCAGAGCGACGTGTGAGTGCATTTATTCAGGATCGTGTCGGGCCAAATCGAGTTGGGCCGGGTGGAATTCTTCAGCCGTTTGCCGATGTCGTGAAGCTTGTAATGAAGGAAGATATTGTTCCGCGGCAAGCAAATCGCTTCATTCATGATCTTGCCCCGATCATTTCTATCTCCATTGCTTTAAGCACGTTTGCAATTATTCCGTTTGGAAATACCATCGAATTGTTCGGACGGCACATCAAGCTCATGATTGCAGATGTAGACATCGGGGTACTTTATCTTCTTGCACTCACATCTATCGGTGTGTATGGAGTAAGTCTTGCAGGATGGTCGTCCAACAGTAAATATTCACTTCTCGGCGGATTGCGTTCCTCTGCACAACTTATCAGTTACGAGCTTTCCATGGGTTTATCTCTTATCGGCGTCATCATGATTTCCGGAACACTACGATTGGATCAAACCGTCCTTCAGCAGACGGCATATTGGTGGGGCATCATTCCCAAATGGAATATTTTTCTTCAACCGTTGGGATTCATCACATTTATGATTGCATCGTTCGCTGAAACCAACAGGCTCCCGTTTGATTTGCCCGAAGCAGAACCGGAATTGGTCGGCGGGTACCATACAGAATATTCCGGCATGAAATTCGGATTGTTCTTTCTTGCAGAATACGCCAACGTGATTACATCCAGCGCGGTCACTGTGACGCTGTTTTTTGGCGGATGGCATCTTCCATTTGCAGAGCAATGGGGACTTTCACCTTTGATGTTAAGCCTAGTGCAGATGCTCACGTTTCTCACAAAAGTCATTCTTCTCGTGTTATTTTTCATTATTGTGCGATGGACGATTCCTCGCTTCAGATACGATCAATTGATGCGGATCGGGTGGAAGGTGATGCTGCCCATGGCCATTGCAAATTTCTTGCTCACGGGTTTAGTTATTCTCGGTTTACAGTGGTTTGGAGTTATGAGATAGTGGATTCGCCGGATAAAATAATTCGCAAGAAAGATCTGAGTTTTCTGCAAAAGATGTACATCCCGGAAATTCTTAAGGGACTTCGGATGACCATCACGCAAATGTTCAAACCGACTTTTACGGTTCAGTATCCCGAAGTACGTTTCAAACCAGAATCTTCATTTCGTGGACGTCCGGTTTTGGTGACTGAAAACGGAGTTGAGCGATGCGTTGCATGCGGACTCTGTGCGCGCGTTTGTCCGGCGCTGGCAATTGAAGTGCAGGCATCAGAGACAGAGCTTGAAAAGGAACGGTATCCCATCAAGTTTGAAATCAATATGGTACGCTGTATCTTCTGTGGATTCTGCGAAGAAGTCTGTCCGGAAGAAGCAATTGTCATGAGTAATGAATATTTGCTGGCATTCTCGAGTCAGGAAGAAGCGCTGTTCGGCAAAGAAAAACTTCTCAAATCAACAGAGGAGTTGAAAGATCGATTGGAATATTTGCGTAATAACCGATAAGGAATAAATTCTATCTCATTTAGTGCCATTATTATTCATTGATGTTACGCAGAATAATAGATAGAACAATATGCCGCCCTTCTGGGGCTTACGAATTTGTTTTTTGCAGGTCTATAAATATTAAGCTCCTATCGGAGCTTATCAAAAATTGACAAATATTAAATTATGTTTTATAGTCCCGTAGGGATGAAATCGTTAAAGGTAACATCAGAAAGAAAACAAAGCCCCGTTAGGGGCGATATAAAGGTGTTTGTGTAACATCAGTCAGTAATTTATTAAAGGGAGGAAATAGCGCCAATGTTTTCTCAAGTATTCAGTGCCGCAACATATGGAGTGGATGCCTATCTTGTGCAGGTCGAGACACATCTCGATAATGCACCGCACAAATTCTTTATTGTCGGCTTGCCGGACAATGCCGTCAAAGAAAGTATCCATCGCGTTACCGCCGCTATCAAGAATTCAGATTTCAAATTTCCGAATCGCCGCATGACGGTGAACCTTGCACCTGCGGATGTGAAGAAAGAAGGTTCGTCCTACGACCTCCCGGTAGCTCTTGGAATACTCACCGCATCGGGTCAATTAGAATCCGACATTCTCAAAGAATTTGTCATACTCGGAGAACTTGCTCTTGATGGAACATTACGACCGATTCATGGTGCATTAGTGATCGCACTTGAAGCGAAGGCGAAGGGAAAGCGCGGAATTCTGCTTCCGGAGGAAAATGCGAGAGAAGCGGCAATGGTGGAAGGCATTGAAGTCTATCCGATGAGAAGTTTGCAGGAGTCGGTAGGATTCTTTGCGGGAGAACACCGTTTGCTGCAGCCATTTCGTGTAGATATGCATGAAGTGTTTTCGATGGAACAGAGATATACCGTTGACTTCTCGGATGTCAAGGGACAGGAGAGTGTGAAACGCGCAATGGAAGTGGCGGCGGCGGGCGGCCATAATATTTTGCTCATTGGTCCGCCTGGTTCCGGCAAAACAATGCTTGCAAAACGTCTGCCGACCATTCTTCCTCCAATGACATTTGATGAAGCGTTGGAAACGACAAAAATACATTCTGTTGCCGGAATATTGCCTCCAAACTCTGCGCTCGTTTCTGTGCGTCCGTTCCGATCGCCGCACCACACGATTTCCGATGCAGCATTAGTAGGAGGAGGAACCATTCCGCGTCCGGGAGAAATCTCACTCTCACACCATGGCGTTTTATTTTTGGATGAACTGCCGGAATTTGCACGAAATGTTCTTGAAGTGATGAGACAGCCGCTTGAAGATAGCAAAGTAACCATTAGCAGATCAAAAATGTCTGTGGATTATCCGGCAAATTTTATGCTGGTCTGTGCGATGAATCCTTGCCCTTGCGGCAACTATGGAAGTTCAATACAAGAATGCACCTGCACACCGATTCAAATTCAGAAATATGTAGGCAAGATATCTGGTCCGCTTTTAGATCGCATTGACATCCATGTGGAAGTACCGACAGTGAAGTATACCGAACTCTCATCAAAGCGCATTGGCGAAAGCTCTTCCGTTATTCGTCAGCGTGTGGTGAATGCGAGTGCTGTTCAATCACAAAGATTTGCCGGACAGAAGGGTTTGTTTTGCAATGCAGACATGGAATCCAAAGAGATAAAAGAATATTGCCAGATAGATCAAGCAGGGGCGGAGCTTTTAAAAACGGCGATGAACCGTTTAGGACTTTCCGCACGTGCATACGACCGAATCTTAAAAGTCTCACGGACAATTGCCGATCTGAGCGGCAGCAGCGATATAAAAACAGAACACCTGAGCGAAGCAATTCAGTACAGAAGTCTCGATAGAAGTTTTTATGCGGTGTGAGCAGATAGGAGCTAGCTTAAAAATACGGTGTCATTTTCAGCTGGGAGGTATAGATAAAATCGCGCGAAACGTGATACATCGATATAAACCCCATCGTCGTTGCAACAAATAATTGGGTATTAAGGAGTTAGAAACATCAATCTTGAATGCAAAATTTTGAAGAAACTGTTTTATTAATCAAATTTCGCTGTAACGAATTCAGTACAGCCAATTTGTTAAAATACTACACCTTTTCAAATATTTTATTTGCATTTTAGTAATGCAATTTATAGATTATCCCCAAGTGCTAACAAAGATATTTCGTCAAAGTATCTGAAGAAAGTGGGGGAATTTTTGGGAGCCACAGGAAATCTTTTCAACTACAATTCCAGAACCCAGTCAATAATTGCCAAACTTGGTTGTAGGTCTTGCAACTTATCACACAATTTTATCATGATAGGCTGTATTATGCATTTTAATACAACAGAGAAGGAACCTGTTGGGAAATATCGGGTTAAGGCACAGTACCAAAATTTATCGGAGTATAAAAAACATAGACGTGAAGCTATCGTGTGAGTGTGGCAACTAAAAAACTATCGCGATGATCTCCGAAACTTTTTCAGTGAACTCTAATTAAATCGATAATCAAATGAGAAAGAAATTACTATGAACAAGTTATTGTTATTTCTTTGTCTCACAATCACAATACACCTGTCTGCCATTAAGCTTAAAGCACAATGGAAGCAAGTTAATGCGGGTTCTGCCGGTAAAATAAATGTCGTTACAGTGATTGGTTCCGATGTCTTTGTAGGAACCGATGCTGGTATATTTCGGTCTACAGACAATGGCGCGAGCTGGACAAACGTAAATAGTAATTTCACTTTATGTTTTGCAGTGAATGGTTCAAAGATCTTTGCAGGGACCATTTCAGGTGTAATTCTCTCCACCGACAATGGCAATACCTGGACTACTTCTGGTTCGATAGGTTGGGTAGACGCTTTTGTAGTGAAGGACACTGATATCTTTGCAGGAACGTATGGTGGTAGCGGCATTTTTCGATCCACTGACAATGGTGCGAGCTGGACGGCGGTAAACAATGGTCTGGGAGCATATCAAAATCTTGTTAATACTCTCGCAGTGAGCGGCACAAAACTCTTTGCAGGTACGGCTGCCGGTCTATGTCTTTCAACAGATAATGGCGATAGTTGGTCCACTCTTGTGGCAAACAATCTGTCTTCACAACAATACATAAATTGTATAACTGTAAACGACTCAACCATATTCGTGGGAACGCCAGGCAGTATGCTTAGGTCTACTGATGACGGTTCATCATGGTATACCGACAATAATGGATTCCCGCTTGATGGTTCGAGTTCCAGACCAAGTATTTTCTCAGTCGCAGCCAATGGTTCGTACACGTTTACAGGAACCACAGCCGGCGTATTTTTGTCCACAGATAATGGTGGAAGTTGGACTGCCGTTAATGATGGGTTGCCAGTGTCTCCTAGCCAGGTATTTTCTGTCGCAGTGGGTGGTTCAAATCTCTTTGCGGCTACGAACGCTGGCGTGTTTCTATCCTCAAATAATGGTACAAAATGGACATCCGCAAACACCGGTATTGTCGGTTCAGAAGTGTTTTTTCTTGCCGGCAATGGCTCGAACATCTTTGCAGTGATGGGACCGCCTTCTTCAAACAATAGGTCACTATTTGTTTCCACCGACGATGGGACGACCTGGAACGCTACGGATAGCGTCGTGTCAAGCGCGTTTATCCAATCGGTTACAGTCAGCGGTTCGGATATATTCGCGGTAACCAATAGCGGAATATTTCTTTCTTCAGATAATGGAAAAAATTGGAACTCAATAAATGGCGGTATTATGGATACGACACATCCAACAGTTCTGGTAACGAGTGGATCAAATCTCGTTGTGGCTACGCAAGCTCAGGGTGTATTTTTTTCATCGGATAACGGGGCGGGCTGGATGCATGCCAGTGATAGCTTGCATAGTGTAAGTGCTCTCGCGGCAGCCGGTTCAAATCTCTTTGCGGAAAGCGATGGTATCGTGTATTTTTCGACCGACAACGGTGAACATTGGACCGACGTAAACGATACGTTAGTGAACATTAATGTTTTTGCATCAAGCGGCTCAGGCCTCTTTGCCGGCAGACATACGTGGCCAGTCCCGGTGTCGAAACGACCCACACCCGGCGGGGTCTTTCGTTCGACCGACAATGGGAGAAGCTGGGAGCTTCTTAGTTCCGGCCTGCCTGTAAATCCGCAGGTATATTCGTTAGTTGCACACGGTCAGGATGTTTTTGTAGGCATAGATCCTGGACTATATTATTCTACAGTTAATGGCGACAAATGGACTTACGTGGGTCAGGGTTTACCAGATTTGCTCATTCTTTCAATTTTCATAAACGATTCGGATGTTTTTGTGGGCATGGATGCGGGCGGTATATGGAAGCGGCCTCTCTCTGAAATTACAGAAGTAAAACAACCAATATCACCCACTATGCCTGCGTCTTTTAAGCTTGAACAAAATTATCCCAACCCTTTCAATCCGACAACAGTCGTCAGTTATCAGTTACCGACAAACAGTTTTATCAGTCTGGAGGTCTATGATGTGTTAGGAAAGAAGGTAAAAACACTGGTAAGCGAACGTCAGAACGCGGGCGCTCACTTAGTGACTTTTAACGCAGACGGCTTGTCAAGTGGAGTTTACTTTTACAGATTATCTAACGGAAGTTTCGTCGCCACAAAAAAACTAATGCTGATCAAATGAAAAAGAGAATGGGAAACCACATGCTCAGGTTCATATAACTATGGGCGGCGTAGCAGCGCCGCCCATAGAAGAAAACGGCAAGTAAATCGGTTCAACGCTGTAAATCCTCATGAGAGGATACGTGTGCCTTTTTAATTGCCAGAAGTAATAAAACAATTAATTATTAAAATTCAAAATCTTGAGAGGAAAGAAAAAATGAAAAAGATAAAGTTAAAATTTTGGCTTTCTATTACAGCACTTGCCTTTTTGTTTGCTTCTAATAGTGAAAGCCAACAAATACTGCAAGGTCACGTGCCTGCAGTAATGACAAAACTGGGACTGCAACCGATAGGTCGTTTGGATAGTACGATTCACCTAGCTCTTGCCGTTGGACTACCGCTGCAGAACCAAGCGGCACTCAACAGTCTGCTTCAACAACTTTACGATCCAGCCAGTACAAATTATCATCGCTGGTTAACCCCGGAACAGTTCACTGCTCAATTTTGTCCAACAGATGGTGATTATCAAGCATTAATTGCGTTCGTGAAAAGGAATGGTCTTACTGTTACAACTACACATCCCAATCGTGTGATCTTAGATATAAATGGAACAGTGTCTAATATCGAAAAAATCTTTCACGTAAACATGCGCGTTTACCAGCATCCGAAGGAAGCCCGTACCTTCTATGCACCGGATGCAGAACCTTCGCTGGATTTAGCAGTACCAATCTTGCATATTAGCGGTATGGACAACTACTCGTTGCCACATCCAAGCTCAAAACGAATGTCTCCAAATGCGCAACCACAATCCGGTTCAGGTCCTGGTGGTAGCTATCGTGGTGGCGATTTTCGGGCGGCTTATGTTCCAGGGACTTCGCTGACTGGAAGCGGACAATCAGTTGGGCTATTGGAGTTTGATGGCTATTATGCAAGTGACATCACAAAATACGAAAACCAAACCGGGCTGCCGAACGTGCCGTTGACAATTGTGCCGGTTGACTCAGGAGTCAGCACGCCCGGTGGCAACAACGTTGAAGTCTGCCTAAATATTGAGATGGCGATTTCAATGGCACCGGGGCTTTCGAGAATCTACGTCTACGAAGCACCCCTTTCAACTGGCCTGTGGGTAGATTTACTTAACCGCATGGCAAATGACAATCTGGCCAAACAACTCAGTTGCTCTTATAGTTTTGGCAGTCCCGATCCTAGGGCAGAGGGAATATTTCAGCAATTGTCAGTTCAAGGTCAATCGTTTTTCACCGCATCGGGCGATTATAATGCTTATGACCCTTCTACCAATGCGATTTACTTTCCATGCGAAGATACAAATATCACTCAGGTCGGCGGGACAACTTTGTCGACCACCGGTCCCGGCGGTTCGTACATATCGGAAACTGTCTGGAATTCGGGCAGCTTTGGCAGCGGCGGGGGGATCAGTACCAGATATTCGATTCCCAGTTGGCAAAAGGGCGTTAACATGTCTACTAACAATGGATCGACGACAATGCGAAACATTCCCGATGTGGCATTAACTGCTAATAATATTTGGGTTACCTACAATAATGGAGATTCAATAGTAGTCAGCGGCACCAGTTGTGCAGCACCTCTGTGGGCTGGCTTTACAGCGTTGGTAAATCAGCAACTCGCGGCTAATGGTCAAAATCCCATAGGCTTTATCAACAAGGCCATCTATGGAATTGGCGAGGAATCTGCTTACGCTTCTGATTTTCATGATATCACAACCGGCAATAACACTTGGTCCGGTAGTCCCAATAAATTTTATGCTGTAGCTGGCTACGATCTCTGTACCGGTTGGGGAACCCCCAAGGGACAAGCACTAATCAATGATCTTTCCACAACCATCGCCTGGAGTGGAAACGTCATCATGAACCAAAGTTTCACGGTTAATAGTGGCACAACGCTTCGAATCTTGCCGGGAACAAATATCTCGTTTGCCAGCGGTGCTTCACTCAATGTTAACGGAGTGTTAAATGCTCAAGGCACCTCATCTCAACCAATCACATTTACACGCAGTGGGTCTTCGGGCAATTGGGGATCAATTGTATTAAGCGGTAGTGGAGCGAATGGTTCGACAATCAATTATGCGAACATCCAAAATGGCACACAAATTGATATTACCAGTGCATCGAATATTACGATCAGTAATTGTCATATCACAGATAATTCAAATATTGGAATCAATGTTTACTCCTCTTCAAACTTTCTGGCTCAAGGCAATACCATAGCAAATACAAATTCAGCGTCCGGTATCAACATTAACGGGGGATCTAACAACAACTGCTATGACAATGTCATATACAAAACAAACCATATTCAGGGCAATATCGGGATTATGTATAATGCAAGTAGTGGCAATACTGCTCGAAATGATATATCCTGGTATGATCGCGGGATAGAAGCTTATAACAATGCTTCAATTTATTCAATACCTGCTCTCTCATCTCGCAACAATAGAATAACAAATTGTAATATGGGTTTATGGGTAGGCCAGTATAGCAATGTTGTTTTTGGAGTTATTGCTGATACGCGTTATGGCTATAACAGCGTATACAGTAACAACTATAATGTCTATACAACAAACTCTAGCACTGTACTAGCACATTGCAACTGGTGGGGAAGTGTACCACCAGTTGGATCCAAATTTTATATAGGTTCGGGATGTTCGATAGACTATGGTTATTACCTTTCTTATGATCCCTGGGCAGGATTTTCTCTACACAAAGAGATGCAATCCATAGCAAGCATTAAGTCAGCAGAGGATTCTAACATATCCGCTGAAGTCAACCAGTCCAACAGTCCGGATTCGCTCATAACAGGGATTGTTTTACGAAGTGAAGGTAGATATAAAGAAGCAACCAAATTCTTCATGTCTTATTTGAATGAACATCCAGCAGTTCAAGCAGCTTACACATATTTGTATAGTTGTGTAAACGAAGAAACAGTATCAGACATAATACCATTCTTTAAAACACTGCCAAAACAAGCCGCAGAAGATCATGAGTTGATTCTTTCACATCTCTACCTTATACAAGGCGATCCTACATCTGCTAAAGAAGTGAACGATCAAATAATTAATGTGAAATCGAATACACCTCTTAGCGTAAAAGCGAAGCTCAACAACTTTTATATCGCTCTATATAATGAGAATGATCCGAAAGCGGCATCTTCAATTCTCAGTGATGTATTGAGCAAGAAGGAATTATCTACTCCGATAGAACTCTCACTTGCACAGAATGCACTTCAGACGTACGTTGATCCAAAAACGGGGGGAACTCCCAACTTTGACGTGAAACAGAATTCAGATGAGTCTGTATCGATCGATACGGTGAAGAATGGCCTGATGGAGAACTATCCGAATCCGTTTAATCCAACAACGACGATCAGATATCAACTTTCAGCGGTCAGTAACGTGAGCCTGAAAGTCTATGATGTGCTTGGACGTGAAGTGGCAACGTTGGTGGATGGGATGAAGGAAGCAGGATACTACACAGCAAACTTTGACGGCTCGAAGCTTGCGAGTGGCGTTTACTTTACAAGGTTTGTCGTAAAACCCCAGAATGGTGGAACGCCTATTGTGCAAGTGAAGAAGATGTTGTTGATGAAGTAGCGACAAGCCTCATTTTAACAGCAACAAGGAAAGTGTAAAACAAAAGGCGGTTCAAGAAAGGGGACCGCCTTTATTATTGATGTGCCGTAATCACTTTGGTTAATCTGCACTCTATCCACGTGAAGTACCGAATAAGGATAGCACCCATTTTATAGATGTTATTGTGCCTAACTAAAGCTTTTGGAAAAAAGCATCAAGTCTTCGCTTGAATTTTCCCTCTGATTGAATTTCATCTCGTTCCCATCGTCCGAGTGTCGCTGGGTCAACTTCCAATTGCCGATTTGAGCGGCAGCTGCGATATAAGAACAGAACACCTGAGCGAAGCAATTCAGTACAGAAGTCTCGATAGAAGTTTCTATAATACATGAAGAATATTTGCAACTGTTCAATAGAATCTTTTCTCTCGATGAACACACAGCGTTTGTCTCAACTCGATGCGACTAAATCTTAACTTTTAGCACAGCTCCGATGCCGAGTTGAATTGAACTCATAGGTCGACTGCCAAACAACTCGAAACTCATTGTTATTTCACTACTATTCTTCGATCCTTCAATCTACATAACCCTTGGATCTGCGAATTTAGGACGGTGTGGGAACGAAATCTTTCCCTTTATGGTTGTTGACCATAGATTGGTGATCGATAAACGATTCGGTCATATATGAGACATCTAAAAGAGAAGATAATTGCAAAGGGGATGACAGCTCAATTATTTTTCATTGCTTTCTAAAAATAGTTTTCAACTGGAGCTAATTTGAAAAAACTTTATATAGTGTTTGTCATTCTTTCCTGCTTATTCCATACTACAAATAAAATATTCGCACAAGCAGCTTCCATAACATGGCCGCTTACAAGTACAATAAATCCTAATACACCTACAGGAAATGTGCAAGGTAATCTTGAGTCTATAGGAGTAGGACCTACACCTACAATGTCAATTTTCGGCTACAGTAACGGTCAACAACTTTGGGTTGGTAATACCGGTTGGATAGCAGGTCCTTTAGATCTTACTCGTTATATTCAGTTCGATGCTAGTCCAACTTCTGGAAATAGTTTTACCGTTACTAACGTTTCCTTTAATTATGGTGATTTCCCTCTCAATACTGACTTCAACATCTTGAATTTTCAAGCATATTATTCAACTGATAATTGGGCTAACAGTACGGTATTGAATTCGACTGCATTGGTATATTTAAACACTACTATGTCACTATTTGCCAAGTCCATAAGTGTGCTGGTACCAAGCGGTCAAACTTTTTCTTTAAGAATCTATCCTTATGCGCTTCAGAATGGTATTGCTGCCACTCCTACTTTTGCTATTCATAATACGGTTGTTATTAATGGTACAACTGCACCTGAAGTTTTAAACACTAGTTCCATTTGCGGTGTGAAGTTCAATGACTTGAACGGCAACGGCGTGAAAGATGCGGGTGAGCCAGGACTTCCGAACTGGCAAATCGGCTTGAACATTGCAACAATTCCGCCCGTTACGACTGATTCGCTCGGTAACTACTGTTTCAATAACTTGCCGGCTGGGATATACACTGTCTCAGAGGTAAACCAAACCGGCTGGCAGCAAACAACCCCACCATCTACAGGCAACTACACAGTAACGCTCGCAGCGGGTCAGAGTATTACTGGCATCGACTTCGGAAACAAGCGTGATTCCGCAGAAGCTTGCATAACATGGGATCTATTGAATTCAAACTTGGTAACTTCTGTTGTAGGCAATATCACTGGGTTACCTGAGAGTTATTCGGTAGGTTCACCATTTTTAAGCACCGGTTTTCCTGCTAATTTAATGTCAATTCTCGGCTACAGTAACAACGGTCAAGAACTTTGGGTTGGTAATACTGGCGGAACTTGGGTTCCAGATCCTCCACTTAACCCTACGCTAGATCTTCTGCGTTATATTCAGTTCAATGCTAGTCCTACTTCCGGAAATACTTTTACGGTTACTAACGTTTCCTTTAATTATGGTGATGATCCTAACATTATGAACTTTAATATTTTGAATTTTAAAGCTTATTACTCAACTGATGGTTGGCTAACCAAAATTTTATTGAATCCAACTCCATTAGTTTACTTAAACTTAACTATGTCTACATTTAATGCTTCAGGTTTAACTGTGTCGGTAGCTAACGGTCAAACTTTTTCTTTAAGAATTTATATGTATCCGGTTCTGCATGGTATTGCTATGGCTCCTACTTATGCTATTCACAATAATGTTAATATTTGTGGTACAACCGCACCTGAAGTTTTAAACACTGGTTCCATTTGCGGTGTGAAATTTAATGACTTGAATGGTAACGGCATAAGAGACAAGGGTGAGCCAGGACTTCCGAACTGGCAAATCGGCTTGAACATAGCAACGATTCCGCCCGTTACGACTGATTCACTCGGCAATTATTGTTTCAACAACTTGCCTGCCGGGACATACACTGTCGCAGAGGTAAACCAAACCGGCTGGCAGCAAACGTTCCCATCTTCTCCGGGTACCTACACGGTAACACTCGTAGCGGGACAGAACATCGACAGCCTCAACTTCGGAAATAGACGCGAACCTGCAGTTGGTTGTGTTGAACCACCCTCGGGAATGGTTGCCTGGTGGCCGCTGGATGAAACATCCGGCTCGACATCGATTGACCTTGCAGGATTCAACAATATCGGCACGCGCATCAACGGTCCTATACCAGTACCGGCAAAAGTTTTAGGAGGATTACAATTCGATGGAATAAATGACTACGTGGAAGTGCCCGATCACTCTGAACTCAACTTCGGCACCGGTAACTTCTCCATCGACGCATGGGTTAAGACGTCAGCCAATACGAATATCAAGATCATTGTTGATAAACAAACTCTGAACGGATACAATTATCAAGGATATTCCTTCTATCTCAACTACGGTTACCTCACTGTGCAATTAGCTGATGGAGTGCCTCCGAATTATTTTACAAACTATAGCCCAGCAGTTTTTGTTGCTGACGGAAACTGGCATCATGTCGCCGTAACTGTTTCGAGAAGCCTCATCAACGGGATACTGTTTTATAAAGATGGTGTGGCTACACAGTTCGGAGATCCAACAGTACGCTCAGGCTCACTTGATAATACAAGTCCATTAATGATAGGCAGGCAATCGTACACGGATCAATTCGAATTTAATGGAATTCTGGATGAGATTGAATTGTTCAACCGTGTTCTTACCTCACAGGAAATCGTCGCAATATTTCAAGCCGACAGCGCAGGAAAGTGTAAACCAACTGTTCCTACTTCGGTCGGTGAGGATAAAACGGAGAATACTCTGCCGAAAAGTTTCAAACTGGAACAGAATTATCCCAATCCGTTCAATCCATCCACGAGGATTCAATATAGTCTTGAGAAGGCTGTTCAGGTTTCCCTCAAGGTCTACAATGTGCTTGGTCTTGAGGTTGCTACGCTTGTCAACGGTCGCCAGGACGCCGGCAGCTACACCGTGCCGTTCGGTATCAATACAGGAACACTTGGTCTCTCGAGCGGTGTGTACTTCTACCGTTTGGAAGCCGGATCCTTCGTCTCGACGAAGAAGTTGATTCTCATGAAATAATACCGCAGATCTTTCTATCTAAAAGTGAGATCTGATTTACTAACCGTTCTTAAGAAGTTCTTGGCGGCGATAATAATATGTCGGTAAAATCTCCGAACCGCTTCTTGATCGCATTGACATCCATGTGGAAGTGCCGACAGTGAAGTATACGGAACTCTCTTCAAAGCGCATTGGCGAAAGCTCAAGCACAAAGATTTACCGGACAACAGAACACCTGAGCGAAGCAATTCAGTACAGAAGTCTCGATAGAAGTTTTTATAATACGTGAAGAAGAAAAGCAAACGAGAAGCGGTTGCTCAAGCCATTGGACAAGCACTCCGTTGTCTCAACTCGATGTGACTAAATCTTAACTTTTAGCACAGCTCCGATGCCGAGTTGAATTGAACTCGTAGGTCGACTGCCAAACAACTCGAAACTCATTGTTATTTCACCACTTTTCTTCGATCCCTCAATCTACATAACCCTTGGATCTGCGAATTTAGGACGGCGTGGGAACGAAATCTTTCCCTTTGTGGTTGTTGACCATAGATTGGTGATCGATAAACGATTCGGTCATATATGAGACATCTAAAAGAGAAAATAATTGCAAAGGGGATGACAGCGCTACTATTTTTCACTGCTCCCATGGTAGCGGGTGATGTACTTTCAGTCGTTCGCCAATCATCGAACAGTCTTGAAGTTCAATTGCAAAATACCGATGTTGTCGGCGGTCTGCAATTTAGTCTCCGTTCGTCTTCCGATATTGTCTTGTCAGAACCTGAACGCTACGATCGCGTACTCGCGCCTTCTTGGATAATCGCTTCTTATAAACCGAATGATTCGACTGTGAACGTCCTTATTGTGAGTATGAAGCAAGAATCGCTCGGCAGCGGCTCCGGTTCGCTCATACGTTTATCCTATGCATCCACGGGAACTGCAAAAGAAAGCTACGTAACGCTTGCCAGCGTGCTTGTTGTAAGTCCGAAATCCGACAGTCTCGGCGTTACCGTTGAAGGACTTCGTTGGTCGGATCGCTCAATCACTATAGACGCAAACGGCAGCAACCGGTCGTTTGTCTTGGAACAAAATTATCCGAACCCCTTTAATCCGACAACGCGCGTAGCATATCGATTGAATAATGCCGCTCAAGTTCGTTTAAGCATTTACGACGCAGCGGGACGCGAAGTGGTCCGTCTGGCGGATCAATACGAGGGAGCTGGTGAATACAGTGCAGTGTGGAACAGCGCGAGTACCAATCGTCAGGCAATTGCTTCCGGTTTGTATTTTGCGAGACTGACGGTCGACAACGAAAGCATAACGCGGAAAATGATTTTGCTGAAATAATCCCCCCCCCGCAGCTCTTTTCATCCAAAAGTGAGATCTGATTTACTAACCATTCTTAAGAAGTTCCTGGCGGGCGATAATAATATGTCGGTAAAATCTTTTGTCCGCTTTTACAGCGCATTGACATCCATTACCAATTTGAGCGGCAGCAGCGATATAAGAACAGAACACCTGAGCGAAGCAATTCAGTACAGAAGTCTCGATAGAAGTTTCTATGCGGTGTGAACAAACACAAAGAGAAGATTTTTTTGACAACAGATGTTGACAAAGAACAAAAGCTTGTGTAAGTTTGAGGCACGCCGCTCCCTCCTAAAATGGCGGCGTAAAACACTTTTTGTGTACCCTCAGTTGTTGGCGCTACTGGGGGTTTTTTATTTTCTCTCAAAAGCATTGTGTTTGACTGATATCTCATGTACTTTATTTAATCTCATCCCGTGTTGCGGGATGTCTGTTGCAGGCCTCCGGCTGAAACGTTATGCGTCATTGTGCCTATTGTGACCTTAAACTTAGAGCGATTACAAATATATGTCACGAAAATATGTATATTTACTTAGGATATAGGTGATAGATGTTTCATGAAGCTCAAATGATATTTGTCCACTTGGTTTAATTCATTTTTCCTCAGAAGGAGATATTGATATGAAAACAATACCTTGGCAGGATAGATTCAAAGTCGGTGTGCCGGAAATCGACATTCAACATCAAGGTTTGCTGAACATCGTCAATCAACTTATCACATCGATCGAAAATAAGACAGAATGGAAAACAACCTCTGCCATCATTGATTCTCTCATCAATTATGCCTATACACATTTTGCTACAGAAGAACGTTATATGTTGCAAGGGAAGTATCCGGGATTGTTAAAACACGTTGAGATACATGTCGACTTCATCAGAAAAGTATTTAATATGTCCCAAAAGATCGAACAGAAGGATATTGTTCTCCAGCGTGAAATACTCACATTCCTCGCATCCTGGTATACTACTCACGTTCTTGGCATGGACAGGGAATACATACCATATATCACCAGCAAAGGAAAACCGGGAACAAGTGACACTCAATGAGCATTTATTTATTTTCGAGATCGTTTGCTTGAATCGGTGTTTGCACTGTCAACCGTCATTCTGGGTGCGTCAAACAGGGACAACGAACGCATAACACGGCAAACAACGACGCTCCATTTATGATAAGAATGAATCATAGTTGTCGCTCACCGCTTTTGTTCACAGAGACTTTGTCATTTGCGAGTTTGCAAAAGCACTGTATTGTTCCAGCGCTACGGTCGTTGGCATGCAGTATAATCATAAGCTAGGATGCCTCGTCGTTTGAAATACATTGAAAGGTTAACTTCTTGATGTCAAGCATCATTTCAGGTTTATATTCGATCTGGAGAATCCTTTGGAGATCAGGATTGTTCATTCTCATTTGGGGATTTTTATTGGCTCCATGCTTTGTACTATTTGGTTCGGGACTTGTTCGGTGGATGCAAACATCTCCGATTGAAGCACGATTATATACCGATATTGCATGTGCAGTAACAATATTAGCAGCCACATGGTTCATGACACGATTTATCGACCACCGCCCCTTTCTAACAATTGGACTCGCTTTCGGCCACATCAAGAGAGATTTTCTCGGTGGGCTAGCGGTTGGAAGCATTTGGCTGGGAGTGTCTGTTGGTACTGCTTGGGGATTAGGCTGGGCATCATTCATAGTACCAGTTGGTTTTGCGTGGCAGGTTCTGGTGGGAGCTGCGACAGCTATGTTTTTTAATGTCCTCACACAGGAACTTCTCCTTTGTGGATTTATTTTTCAAACGATCCGACGCCAATCCAATATCGTTATCGCAATTGTCGTGTCGGCACTATTATTCGCCGGTATCCATGCTGGCGCATATAAAGGTGAGTGGTTGCCCGTGGTCAATGTATTTGCCGCAGGATTGCTCTTTTGTCTTGCTTATAGCATCACCGGTAATTTATGGTTTCCCATTTCCATTCACTTTGCATGGGATGTATTATTGGGGCCGGTACTTGGGTTAACGGAAAGCGGCATTAGTGATTTAGGAGGCAGTTGGAAAATGATTGTGCTCAATGGTCCGCCATTATTTACAGGTGGTACGTTTGGTTTGGAAGGTGGTTTCATAGTGACTCTCACGGTTTTTATCAGTATTGCTTTGATGTGTCTTTATCAACGTCAGAAAATCCGAACACTTTTGCGAGGTGACCTGACCAGCCACCCAAGCTAACGAGTATCTCGACGGCTGCGCGGCACATAACAATCGTGTTTACGTCGCTCACATATTTGAAAGATAGTGTGATCCATGCCGCTGCTCACGAAAAAATAAGTTGTTAATTGTTCGCAACGACACGGTGTAAACACTCACACGTTATTTGCTAAAAGCAGTCACGGAAAAGAACGAGTTAGAGGGAACGATAAAAGGGAAGGGCGCAAAGAAGAAGGGGAGAAGTCCACTGTTAAATTGAGAACAAAAGGCGGCACTTGAAACAGAGTCGCCTTTTCTATTTGGTGAAAGCAGCATAGGGTTTCATTGTAACTGCTTTCTGGTTTTTGTATATTGAGCAAAAGAAACCGGCATAATTGAATGCGCATTGGCACAATAAATATAGAAAAACCGCTCCTTTTGGCACCAATGGAGGATGTTACGGATCAAGCATTCCGCATTGTTTGTAAGCGGCTTGGCGCCGATATCGTGTATACAGAATTTGTGAATTCTGAGGGGCTTGTCCGGAATTCTGAAAAGACAAAGAAGAAGATGGATTTTCGTGATGAGGAACGCCCATTCGGAATTCAAATCTATGGCGGAGAAGAGTCTTCGATGGAAGGTGCAGCACGCATCGCTGAAAGCCTCCAGCCGGATATTATCGATATCAATTGCGGCTGCTGGGTGCGAAACGTAGTAGGATGCGGAGCCGGTTCGGGTTTACTTCGCGATATGCCAAAGATGGAGCGCATCGTTTCCGCGGTCGTGAAGACTGTAAAAATCCCTGTAACAGTAAAAACAAGAATTGGCTGGGATGCCGAATCGATTAATATCGTTGATATTGCAAAGATGATTGAACAAACCGGTGCAGCAGCAATGACGATTCATTGCCGAACCCGGTCTCAAGCTCACAAAGGTGAGCCAGATTTTTCATGGATACCGAAAGCAAAATCAGCGGTCTCGATTCCGGTTATTGCTAATGGTTCACTTGAAACACCGGAAAAGATCCGAGATGTCTTTAAGGAAACAGGCTGCGACGGAGTGATGATTGGCCGCGGTGCCATAGAGAATCCGTGGCTATTCAAGCAGACGAAACACTTCCTGAGCACAGGAATACTTCTTTCATGCCCCACCATCGAAGAACGTTTCCGCCTTCTCATGGAACACTTACAACTATCTGTCGAGTGTAAGGGTGAACGGAAAGGAGTGATTGAATTCCGAAAGCACTACACCGGATACCTGAAAGGATTGTACGGTGCATCAAAAGTGCGTCAGGAGATGATGCTGTTTGTTGAGTTGGAGCCGACGATGGTCCGACTTTTGGAATATCGCGATGAACTTCTTTCACACGACGTCATACAATCAAATTCCGATCACGTGGAAGCTGCGTGAGGAGAGACAATGGATAAAAAGCGTATTGCAGAAATTCTTGATGAAATGGGAACTCTGCTCGAGTTAAAGGGCGAGAATCCATTTCGTTCACGCGCATTCCATAATGCATCCCAGATCATTTCTGGAGTGACGGAGGATCTATCAACTCTCGTCAAATCTAAATCTCTTACAGAAATCAAAGGAATAGGAAGCGGCTTAGCTGGAATCATCACCGATTTAGTAACGAAAGGAGTTTCAAAGCAACACGAAGAGTTACGTTCTTCTATTCCAAAGGGAGTGCTTGAACTTCTCCACCTTCAAGGTTTGGGGCCGAAAAAAGTAAAAGTCCTGTATGAAAGAATGGACATCAAATCTATAGCGGAACTGAAGAAGGCATGTGAACAGAAGCTTCTTCGACCCGTTGACGGATTTGGGGCGAAGACAGAAGAAAATATTCTTAAAAGCATCGAGCAAAGAGAACGAAGCAGTGACAAGCATCTTTATCCACAAGCACTCGAATCTGCCGAGAAGATTGTGCACATGCTGAAGGGTATAAAGGGAATCAAGCGCTGTGACTATGCAGGCAGTCTTCGCAGGCGAAAAGAGATTATCGGTGATATTGATATCCTGGTGAGTGCGGCAGATAAAAATCGTTCGGACATATTGAAGAAATTTACAACATATGAAGAAGTAGAATCTGTTCTTGCTACCGGAGATACAAAAGCGAGCGTGATATTAAAGAACGGAATTCAGTGCGATCTTCGTGTTGTAAAAGATGCCGAATATCCTTTTGCGTTGAATTATTTCACGGGAAGCAAAGAACATAATGTAGAAGTGAGATCGCTGGCTCGAAAATATGGCTGGAGTCTCAATGAATATGGTTTTACTCACATCGAGGAATCAAAATCATCTCGCAAGGGGAGTAAAATTCCTTCCTGTGACAGCGAAGAAGACATTTACAAGGCGCTCGGACTTCATTATATCCCGCCGGAGCTGAGGGAGAAAACAGGCGAGATAGAATATGCACAGAAACATGCCATCCCAAAGTTAATTGAGCTCAGCGACCTTCGTGGAACATTTCATTGTCATACGACCGATAGCGACGGCTTGAGTACACTTGAGCAAATGGTTGAAACTGCGAAGAAGTTAGAATGGGAATATCTTGGAATCGCTGATCATAGTCAGGCAGCAGCCTATGCGGGTGGCTTGTCTCCTGAAAAAGTCCATGCGCAGATGAAACAAATTGATCGAATGAATGAGAAGGATTCGAACTTTCGTATATTCAAGGGGACAGAATGCGACATTCTTTCTGATGGCTCCCTGGATTATTCTGACAAACTCCTTTCCGAATTCGATTATGTCGTTGCTTCCATCCACAGCAAGTTTAAAATGACTGAAGATGAAGCAACAAAGCGCATCATCAAAGCATTAAAGAACAAATATGTGACCATCCTTGGTCATCCGACCGGCAGGCTTCTTCTTGAGCGTGAAGGGTATCCGGTGAATATGAATGAGATTATCAATGTTGCTGCTGATTATGGAAAGGCGATTGAGATCAATTCTCATCCAATGCGACTCGATTTAGATTGGCGATACGTGAAGTATGCGAAAGAAAAAGGTGTCCGCATCTTTATCAATCCGGACGCCCATCATGTGGACGGTCTTCATGATGTCCAATACGGTGTTGGAATTGCGCGTAAAGGCTGGCTTGAAGCAAAAGATGTCGTCAATACATGGCCCATCCGGCAAGTTATTCATTTTCTGGAACGTAAGTAATGAAGGGACACATCAATGAGTATCTACAACGTTTTATCTTTCGAAATACCGATTATAGCCTATTCAGTGCTCCACCAGCATAAGAAGATGGTAACGGAGAAGGAATATGCAAGGTCATTGCATGATCTTAGATCTGAATTGAATAAAGAAACCGAGCGAATAAAATCGGTATGGAAGAATCATATTTCAGATCTGACAGCAAAGAGTGTTCAGGCAACGCGTGGAAATCTGTCACAGTTTCTTTCCACACCGATACAGTCGGATACAGATGAAATTCAAAAAATTATGAAAGATCAGATTATACAGACCTCAGAGCAGTTACTGCCGAATATCCATTATGGATTAGCGAGTGGATACGATGCAAGATATCTCATAGAAACCAAACAAAGTGAATTACCAAAGTCACGAATGGCCGATGGGCGGTCTTTCATGCAAAAGACCGGCTTCAAGGTGGGAAAAAGCAACGCATCTATCTTTGAGTCTCTCTATGTCGTTCAAGGCGGTTCAAACCTAGACATTCTAGAGAATATGGTGAAGAATGGTATAGGTATCTATAATTCGGCTCATGAAAAGAAAGCAAGCGAATTCGAGACGATGGTATGCTCGATCTACAACCTTTTGCTCTCAGATGGAGTTTCCTATACTGGTTTCGATCGATTTGAATTACAAGTGAATTTTGTTAAGGGGAAAGAGTCTTATGAACTATTCCATAAGGAGTTAGGTGAGTCAATTAAATATTTTCGGACGGAGATACATCATCTCAATGTCTCTGTCTGGCAGCGTAAACTTGGATTGGGGATAGGGGAGGAGTATACGCTTCGGATCTTAACCAAAGACAGATTCACTCTGCGTGCTGCTGTTGCAGTGACTCAGAAGTTTACGAAGGATAGGCATCTCGTTGCAAATGCTATTCGAGCAGGAACGTGGCTGACAAAGGAGATGTTCTGATTTCTTAGGGAATTTCATGAAAGCAACTAAGAAAGATGATACAACCAACCGGACAGCTCGGATTATTTCGCGTTTGAAGAAAGAATTTCCTCAAGCTCGTACGGCTCTTGTGTTCTCAGATCCCTTGCAGCTTCTTGTATCGACCATACTATCCGCTCAATGTACGGATGTAAGGGTTAATATGATTACACCGGCATTGTTTGCTAAGTACCGACATGCTAAGGACTTCGCAGATGCTGATAGAAATGAATTAGAGCATGAAATTAAATCGACTGGCTTCTATCGAATGAAGGCAAAGCATATTATGGAAGCGTGCACTGCAATAGTCGATCACTTTCAAGGTCAAGTGCCACAGTCGATGGATGACTTAATGTCGTTGCAGGGAGTGGGGAGGAAAACGGCAAATTGTGTTCTTGGCGGAGCGTATGGCATACAAAATGGAATTGTGGTGGATACTCATGTAATACGGTTATCAAATCGACTTGGACTGACCAAGAACGTATCTCCGGAGAAAATAGAACAGGATCTCATGAAGTTAGTACCGAAGAAAGAATGGTATCGATTCAGCAATCTTCTTATTCTTCATGGACGAAAAACCTGCAATGCCCGAAAGCCGCTCTGTGAGCACTGTGTTTTGTCGGACAACTGTCCATCCGCTAACATTTTGTCATTCCCGCACAAGTCTGCCCGTCGTTTTGCTTTGGCAGGCGAGCGGGAATCCAGGATAAGGAAATAAGGATGTCTCAAAAATGTTTTACTCACTATGCTATAACATAAGGAATACAAATGAATTATTCTGATGCTTTGAATCTTATGAATGAATATACAAAAAGTGATGCTTTGCGAAAACACATGTATGCAGTTGAAGCCGCGATGAGAGCGTATGCTCGAAAGTATGGTGAAGATGAAGAGAAGTGGGCAATTGTTGGTGTCCTGCATGATTTCGATTATGAAATGTATCCAACAATACCGGACCATCCTTTAAAAGGATCCGAAATTCTGAAGTCGAAGGGATATCAGGATGATATTCGAAATGCAATCTTAGGGCATGCGAGTTTTAGTAGAGTGCCAAGAGAATCACTTATGGCAAAAGTTCTCTATGCTTGTGACGAGCTTTGCGGCTTCATTTTTGCCGTGGCTGTCATCCGGCCAAATAAGATTGCAGATTTGGAAGTCTCTTCCGTTAAAAAGAAACTCAAAGATAAAGCCTTCGCAAAAAATGTAAGCAGAGAGGATAT
>PLMS01000016.1 GCA_003142575.1 Ignavibacteriota bacterium | reverse complement strand
CTTTCATCCATCGCCAGCAGGCCTTTGTCGGCGGCGACCAAAATTTTCGCAGTGTCTGTAAGCAATTGAAGATTCATTTGGAATTACCCCACCTGCCGCTAATTACATTATACAACCAAGCAAAAATAAGACCTCCGACGAATCCATCCGCCAATGCCCAACCCAAACCGATTAAACTACCAAGAGGTGTAATCGAAAAGCCCCGGTATATTTTTCCGACCATGGTAACTTGTCCTGTCTGTCCCTCAAAAGCCATAATCCACCATGTCAACGCAAAAACTCCAAATCCCCAAATTAAACTGCATGTCAATGCAAACGCCTTTATATTCAGCTTCATACAAGACTCCTTTATGTATTTAATATTTGTGTTCCGAATATTTCTAGAGACCCCACTTCCAATTCCGAATCTCAGGCATGTCTTCGCCGTGCTTGTCGATGTACTGCTTATGCTCGATGAGTTTGTCCTGTACCAATTTCTTTAGTGCGGCACCGCTTGCGCCCAACTTCGGCAGCCGATGAATCACATCTTGCACGAGGTGGAATCTGTCTAGATCGTTTAACACCGTCATGTCAAAGTACGTCGTGATGGTGCCCTCTTCCTTATAACCCCTTACATGCATGTTTTCATGATTGTGACGACGATACGTCAACCGATGCACCAACCATGGGTAGCCGTGGAATGCGAAGACGATTGGCTTGTCTTTCGTGAAGAGCGCATCAAAGTCTTGATCGCTCAATCCATGCGGATGTTCCGTATTCGGTTCCAGCTTCATCAGATCTACAACATTGATCACACGGATTTTTAAATTGGGCAGATGCTTACGAAGGATAGAAACAGCGGCTAGAGTCTCAAGAGTTGGAACATCACCGCAGCAAGCCATAACTATATCCGGTTCCTTACCTTTATCGCTGCTTGCCCATTGCCAAATGCCAATCCCCTTGGTGCAATGTTCAATTGCAGCATCCATGGTCAACCATTGAGGCGCCTGGTATTTGCCCGCGACCACGACATTAACATAATGCCGACTCCTCAAACAATGATCCCAAACTGATAGCAGGCAGTTAGCATCCGGCGGAAGGTACACGCGCACGATTGAGGCTTTTTTGTTCACGACGTGATCAATGAAGCCGGGGTCTTGATGGGTGAAACCGTTATGAGCTTGCTGCCAGACATGAGAAGCAAGCAGGTAATTAAGCGAAGCAATTTTCCGACGCCATGGCAATTCTGCACTTATCTTCAACCACTTGGCATGTTGGTTGAACATCGAGTCGATGATATGAATGAACGCCTCATAGCAGTTAAACAACCCGTGCCGACCAGTGAGCAGATATCCCTCAAGCCATCCTTCACATTGATGCTCGCTCAGCATCTCCATTACCCGACCATCAGTGGCAAGAAATTCATCGTTCTCTTTGGTCCGGGCTTCCCACTGCCGGTTGGTGACATCAAAGACGGCATTCAACCGATTGGAAAGTGTTTCATCGGGACCGAAGATCCGAAAATTACGTTGCTCTTTATTGAGACTTACCACATCGCGCAGAAATTCTCCGAGCACATGCGTGTCAGCGGCTTCAACCGATCCTGGTGAAGGTACTTTCACCGCGTATTTTCGAAAATCAGGCATAAGCAAATCACGTAATAATAATCCGCCGTTGGCATGCGGATTAGCGCCCATTCTTCGTTCACCTTTGGGTGCCAGTTCTGCTAATTCCGGTACGAGTCGGCCTTTCTGATCGAACAGTTCTTCTGCTTTGTAGCTCTTCATCCAGTTTTCAAGAAGCTTTAGATGATCGGGATGTTCGGAATCTACCAGTAGTGGAATTTGGTGAGCTCGAAAAGTGCCCTCGATTTGTAGTCCATCGACTACTTTTGGCCCCGTCCAGCCTTTGGGTGAATTGAGAACAATCATTGGCCAACGCGGCCGTGTAGTATCATTATTTTTTCGTGCATTGCTTTGAATTTGCCGAATACTCTCGATGGCCTTTTCCAAAGTTGCAGCCATGAGTTGATGCATTGTTTCCGGTTCATCACCTTCTACAAAATAAGGCGTCCAGCCATAGCCGCGAAGCAATTGTTCCAATTCCTCATGTTCGATACGGGCCAGCACGGTTGGGTTGGCTATTTTGTAACCATTGAGATGCAGAATAGGCAGTACGGCTCCATCGGTGATCGGATTGAGAAATTTATTTGAGTGCCATGCCGTTGCCAGTGGGCCTGTTTCCGCTTCACCGTCTCCGACAATGCAAGCGACGACCAGTTCAGGATTATCGAACACAGCTCCGAAAGCATGACTGAGCGAATACCCCAACTCTCCACCTTCGTGGATTGAGCCCGGACATTCCGGCGAGACATGGCTCGGAATCCCTCCGGGAAATGAAAACTGTGTGAATAGTTTTTTCAGTCCTGTCTCATCCTGCGTGATCTTTGGATATACTTCGCTGTACGTGCCTTCGAGGTATGTATTACCTACGAGCGCTGGACCACCGTGACCGGGACCAGCGATGTAAAACATATCCAGATCATACTTCTTGATGACACGGTTCAAATGCACATAGATAAAGTTCTGTCCAGGAGTCGTGCCCCAATGTCCGAGCAGCATCGACTTCACATGTGACAGTTTCAACGGCTTTCGAAGCAAAGGATTGTCGTGGAGATAGAGCTGACCGACCGAAAGATAGTTAGCGGCACGCCAATAGGCATCCATCTTGTGAAGCAGTTCAGGGGTAAGAATTTTTGTTTCCATATTTCAATTTTCCTTCGATATGTCTTACACCGGCTTTGGTGCCGGTTCATCTTTTGACATCAGTTCGTGTTCTTTCATAATTTTATTCCAGTTCCATTATAAAGTTGTCAAGCGGATACTATCCTTAGTAAACAACAATACTAATATTAAAAAGAGTGGTGCTTGAAGAATTTTGAAACTGTATATCTTTTTTCTCATGAAGATCTACAACCCATGTAGCGACAAAGTAGCCGAGTAACCCGCCGATAAAACAACTCGACACCCAGTGCATATCTTCATACACTCGGGAGAATGGAGTGATCGTAGCAGGCAAGTACGCTAATATTTTCAACCATTTTGGACCAGCATTTCTGGAAAGGACAGTTGAGATTGCAAATGCAGCAGCTGAATGGCCGGAGGGAAACGAATGATAATCATCATTGAATGTGAACAGGCGATAACTGGATGTACCTTCATTCATATACGGTCTTGATCTCCCAATCGCACTCTTTAGTATATACTCCATTGCGCCCGCATATAGACAGGACTGTCCGATTTCATAAGCGACTTTCCTTGTCGAAGTATTCTTCGTTATCAAAGAATGTGCAGCAAAGCCGGCAAAGAGCACCACAGGGGAATACAACTCTCCCCAAATTCTGCCTGCTTCAATCGGTACGCTGTGCAAATAACTTCTGTCCTTGAGAATGAAATCTCGAGCCGGTTGATCGGCAGTTTCGATAAGTAAAAATGACCCGCCACACATCACACCGAGTTTGAGCCAATCACTTCCGTCCCATTTCGACGGTTGCTTGATAAAATCGACAGTCTCATGTCCGAACTGTGAGAAATCATATTTATTTTGTGCGAAGAGAGAAGATTCGCAGATTATCAAAACGAGGAGCGAGAAGAGAATTTTCGGGCGCTTGGTGTACAAGTACGCTCTGCGAAAGAGGATCATATGTTTTGATATCTTATGCAATGAAATGTATAGAGTCATTGTCCAACCTAATTAAGAGTTACACTGATGGTGAGCGGAAAGATCGAAGACACATGCACTCTCGAATCATTTCGTTCATGAACATCTACAACCCACGTTGCAATAAAGAAGCCGATTGCACCGCCGAGAATATTATCGGACGTCCAATGCATATCCTGATATATCCGAGAGATTGGAGTGAGTACAGCAGGTACGTACAGGAGTACTTTCAACCATGTTGGGTCGACATTTCTGGAAAGAACAGTTGAGATGACAAATGCAGTTGCCGTGTGTCCTCCGGGAAGCGAATGAAAATCGTCGCCCATAAGTGTGAAGGGATGATATGTCGCTCTCCCAAGATTGTCATGCGGCCGTGCTCTGCCAATTATAGATTTCAGCGTGAGAACAACTGCACCTGTATAGAGTGAAGCTTGCCCGATTTCATAAGCGATTTTCCTTGTCGACATATCGTTCGCTATCAGAGAATGTGCAGCAAAGCCGATAAAGAACACCACCGGGGAATAAAGTTCTCCGTACATTCTGGCTCCCTCAATCGGTACGCTGTAGAAATATCTTCTGTTGTCTCTAAGAACTGCATCGCGGATTGGTTGATCAACTTGCATTGTTAGAAATGTCGCGCCGCCCATCACTCCAAGTCTGAGCCAATCACCGCCGTCCCATTTTGTTGGTTGTATAAAGAAGCCAACAGTCTCATGTCCAAATTGAGATAAATTGTATTTGTTGCCCACCACGGTATCCCGTGAAGCGATATCTTGTGCGAAGAGGTTTACGACTCCGTAGGGAGAGAATCCGCAAATGACAATAAGGAGGAGTGCTATAAGAAATCTATGCCGCATGAGGATATCCTTTCTTTCTATTAGTTCTGTACTTCATATGATCGCTCTATTCAATGCAGGTGCTTGCTCTTCCTGCCTCTTGGACTGTATGAGAGCATCAATCTTCTTTCGGAAATCGAGATTCGACAGCACATCCTTGACCTTCTCTCATGAGACAGTCTGCAAGACATCCCATGGATGATGAGTCAGGTTCCACAGAATCGGATCAAGCTGTCGCCATATTTCGTCGGCAGCATGATTCCACGACCATCGCATATCCAGCGCAAGTTCAGTCAGGGAATCGAAACCATCAATATCGGTGGACAAAGAACCTCTCGTTAAACTTCCTGTGTGCGATTGAGTATTCATAATTTTGTTTTCATTCGTTTAAGGAGATTAGATGCAGCAAATGGTGTCGATTCTGAAGCCGTGCTGGATTCCAAAGCGGTTCTCAGAGTCACGAGCAAATCATTGAATCCATCCTCTTTCTGTTTTCTTAGAACATGGTGCGCACCTTGGCGCAATGCAACAGAATCCTTCTCACTTTTAACCAAAGCGCGCAATAATGGCGGCCAAGCGATCTTTTTAAACTTGCTCAACGCTTCAGCAGCTAACCATACAACACCCTGGTCGCTGTCTTCGAGTGCGCTCACCAATGCTGGTATTGATCTCACATCACCGATCGCACCTAGAGTCTTGGCTGCTTCCCAGCGAACGTGATCCTCTTTGGAATTCTGCAATGTCCGAGTGAGAGAAGGGACAGCGGATTTGCCCAGAGCCACCAACGATTTCCTTGCTTTCATACGAGTCGCACCGTTTTTGCTTGCCAGCAAGTTCATCAAGGATTCTAGATTTGTGCCAGTCAATTTTTGCTTGCTCATTTGTTTATCTCCGAAGAAATTGGTGCAGTTGAAATCATTTTGAAAGCATCATTCACAATACACTGCGCTTCCTCCAGGATGCTGCGCAGATGATCCGCGCCCCGGAAACTCTCCGCATAAATCTTGTAGATGTTTTCAGTCCCGGATGGACGCGCGGCGAACCATCCACTCTTTGTTGTCACCTTGAGTCCGCCAATAGGCGCGTTGTTTCCCGGCGCTTGAGTGAGTATAGTTTCAATCGTTTCACCTGCCAACTCTTTCTTCGATATATCCTGACGGGAAAGGTTCTTCAATATCTTCTTTTGCTCTGGTGTCGCAGGCGCCTCAACGCGGTCATAAACTGGTTCACCGAACTCATTCGCAAGCTCTCGATAAATCTCTCCAGGATCTCGACCCGTATTTGCAGTTATCTCAGCGGCAAGTAATGCCGGAATGATTCCATCTTTATCTGTTGTCCAAACTCCGCCATCAAAGCGGGCGAACGATGCACCGGCACTCTCCTCTCCGCCAAAGCCAAGCGATCCGTCGAGCAAACCATCGACGAACCATTTGAAACCAACTGGCACTTCGTAGAGCTTCCGTTCAAGTTTCGCAGTGACGCGATCAATCATTTGACTGCTCACAACAGTTTTTCCTACTGCTGCTTCCTTGCGCCAGTTCGGCCGGTGTCGGAAAAGATAAAAAATAGCGACAGAAAGGTAATGGTTGGGCGGTAGCAACCCCGCGCTTTTAGTAACGATTCCATGCCGGTCATGGTCGGTGTCACATGCAAAAGCAATATCGTAACGGTCCTTCAATCCAATTAACCTTTGCATCGCATAGGGCGAGGAGGGATCCATGCGAATCTGTCCATCCCAATCAACACTCATAAAACGAAAGGTCGGATCGACTATATCATTCACAACTGTTAGGTTCAATTTATATCTCTCGGCAATTGGTTTCCAGTAGTGGACACCTGCACCACCGAGCGGATCCACTCCCATACTAATTTTAGCGTCACGAATAGAATTCATGTCGATCACATTAACGAGATCATTAATGTAAGCATTGAGATAGTCGTACCGGTGTGTCGTTGAGGCGCGAAGAGCTTTCCCGAAAGGAATTCTTTTCACATCCAGAAGGTTTTTTTCAAGAAATTCATTCGACTTCACTTCGATCCAATCGGTGACATCGGTTTCAGCCGGCCCGCCGTTTGGAGGATTGTATTTAAAACCCCCATCATGAGGAGGATTATGTGAAGGCGTGATCACGATGCCATCTGCAAGTCCGGTCTTGCGCCCGCGATTATATGTAAGAATAGCATGAGAAATAACCGGAGTTGGTGTGTATTCATCTTTATCTGCGATCATAACTTCCACGCCGTTTGCGGCCAGCACTTCCAGCGCACTGGCAAGAGCCGGTACGGAAAGAGCATGCGTGTCCATTCCGAGAAATAGAGGACCATCGATCTTCTGTTGCTGACGGTACAGACAAATAGCCTGGGTTATTGCCAGAATATGTTTTTCATTGAAAGCTTTGTCGAAAGCTGAGCCACGATGCCCTGATGTTCCGAATGCAACTCGCTGCGCCGGAACTGACGGATCAGGTACTTCGGTATAGTAAGCCGTGACGAGTCTTGGTACATCAATCAGCATCGCTGGTTCGGCTGGCTTTCCTGCAAAAGGACTTACATTCATGTCACCTTTCTCAAGTATCTTTGCAACACTTTCTTACGATCTACAAATCTGGATTTCGGCTTAAACCTACAGCAGGTTCGGCTGCAAAATCCAGATTTTCTTTTCCGCTTCGAGTATTGAAACCCGTTTTACCATACCCTCGGATACGAGGTGTAGTGGCCGAGTCCAAAAATCAATAAACAAATAATTACTACCCAAAAAATGACGTCGACCACTGCTCTGCTTTCCGCTTCAGTTGCAGTTTCTTTTTGTGATGCCCTGCGCCAGCGCGGAGTTCGCGGACTTGCCGCTGTGAGTATCAGTGAAACCAAGAATCCCATAATAATAATGGGCAACCAGCCTATTCCCCAAAACATGGGTCCAAATGGAACGAGCCATACACCACCAGCCCACGCGAAAAGGGACACTACCAGAAAAAACCACAACAAGCTGCCCCAGGGTCCCTTTGTACCAAAAGCAAGGGAGACTATCGAAACAATAATCATCCCAACGACCAGAGCAACCAACAGATCAATGATAAACATGAGATTCTCCTTTTTATATTAGTGATTTGCCGTCCAATTGCTACTAGCCGCACGCTGCTGACTCAGCGAAAAAGACGAGCGTTCTTTAGTCAGTATTTTTTCTATATATGAATGC
>PLMS01000011.1 GCA_003142575.1 Ignavibacteriota bacterium | reverse complement strand
AATTGCTTCCACGTAAGGTAGTCGACATCTGCTGCACCGAATTTTTCTATTCCTTCTTCTTCGAGATTAATCGGCGTCAGCGCACCTCTTGGTTTCAGCGAAGTGAGGAATACATTCGGTACCGATGTGAGCACATGCGCATGTTTTGAGTACGGCAGGTAATTCAGAAATCCGAGGACCAGAACGATGTGTATCCACCAATAGATTTCAAAAAGGAGATGACTTGTGGAAACATCTGAAGAAGCAAGAATCGAACTCATAGCTGAAGAAAGAATACGGCCTTCATCATTTGTTCCCAACTGGAAACGTGCTGCATTTTGTCCGAGCAGGCTTACCATAATCAGAAAGATGGTAAAGAGAATCACTGTGGCATCGATTTGAGCATGCCTATCGCCCTGCAGACGTTTTGGCCGAAGAACGTAACGTCTAAACAAAGCGATGTATATTCCGATAATCACCAGACCTGCAAAGATATCCTGAAAAAACACTAATGGTTGATAAAGAACGCCAATGCAGCGGAAAGAAAATCCTGGATTAAGTCCTTCACCGATGGCTTCCAGAACGGATGACAACAGGACAAGAAATCCCCAGAAAATAAATGCGTGCATCAATCCTGCAACAGGTTCACGAAAGAGTTTTGTTTGTCCAATAGCTACCATCATCATTTTTTTGAAGCGCTCCCACGGGTGATCCAACCGATTCTCCGGTTTACCTATGGAAATAAGAGCGATCATACGCCGCAGGCTGAATCCGAATGCTCCAAACGCTCCTACTAATACAATTGTAAAAATGATGGCCTTCATCGTCATTCCTTTTCTCCTTTTTTGCTGGTTATATCTTTAAAATTGAATTCATAATCGTAACAGCTTCACCGGCAATACTGATGTTTTCAATTTCTTTCTGTCTCAAACGAACACGAATTTTGACTCTTCCCGTTCGATGAATCTCGTCTCCCTGCTCTCCAACAAATTCCAATCTGCCATCTGATAATTCCCGGCACACAACAGGATATCCAGCAGATAGCACGTACTTTTGAAGGTAGCATCCAAGCGGACCATTTGCTGAGCCAGTGACGGGATCTTCATTGATGCCGTAATTCGGTGCGAAAAACCGTGAATGCACTGCTGAGTCCTTTTCTTTTGTCTCCAGCGAAAACAGGCAAACTCCATTCAGCTTCATTTTCTTTAACTCATTCGTCAATGCCGAAAAGTCCGGTCTGATTTTTTCTACCACTGCAAGACCATTCACAGGAATATAGAGATACAAGTCGGTAACAACAGGCAAATCCTTTATTATTTCCTTTGCCGTAAGATCAAGCACGCGCAGCATTGTTGCTGGAAGTTTCTTTTTAACCTTGAATTTTGGTACCGGCAGTTCAAATTCTATTGTTGTGTCGTAGAAATTCTTCTCAACTCGTACAGCTAAAATACCGCTCTTCGTCTGCAAACGGAAGTAATGCTGACCATTCGTGCTCATTCCTTCCAACCCCTCTTCAGCAAGTGCGTGAAAGCTCGCAATGGTCGCGTGTCCACAAAGCGGAACTTCCCTCATAGGAGAAAACCATCGGATGCGTAAATTCACATCCCGTTCCGTTGCCGGAAGAATGAACGCGGTCTCTGGACAATTTACCTCGCGCGCGATGAGCTGCATCTGAGTGTCTGTCAATCCGCCGGCATCGAGAACCACACCCGCGGGGTTTCCCGCAAACGGTTTTTTGGTAAATGCATCGACTGTTTTAATTCGATAGGTTTTCATTGTTTTATTTTCCCATGAATTGAATGACAATATCGCGATGACGCGCTCTTGTATCGAAATCAATTATTACGATTTGCTGCCAAGTTCCAAGCAGCATTTTTCCTTCTGAAAAAGGAACGACAATCGATGGTCCTAGAAACGAAGCCCGTATATGCGCATGACCATTTCCATCTCCCCATGTATCATCGTGGTGATAGCGGGAGCTGCTTGGTGCAAGTCGTTCAAACATCTCAGGAATATCTTTTCGCAACCCCGGTTCAAATTCTGTTGTTGTTATCGATGCAGTCGAACCGACAACAAAGATAGTCGCATTCCCTTCTTTCAACTTCTGTTGATGAAGGAGAGCGGCAACCTTTTCGGTAATGTCAACGACTTCCGAATTCCCCTTCGTCGACACCTTGATATGCTCTGTTATGACTTCCACGGTCGCAATGCTGTCAATGTGTTTTGATTTTTGATAAAATACACAAACTCATCTTTCACAAAGAATGTATCAGGACTCGGGACTTGCACGCCTTTTACAATTATTTCGCTGAATCGTTTTTCTTTTCGCTCTACATCGTACACAGTAAGGATATTTTCTAATGTCCCTGATGCCGAAGAATTTTCTTTCCTGTAATAACTCACCAAAAGGATATTGCTCCGAAGGAGATATTCTATCCAACCTTCTAAAGCATTGCCTCCTGTGATCTGCCGAATAATAGTTGCTACTTCTGAATCGACCTGTCTCTGACTATATAATTCTGGATATTTCGTGCCTTGCATGCCATCGGATTCTTCTTGTAGGACCTGTCTTCGTAATTCGTGGAGGATATCCAGATTATCGGCATATTCATTGAGCACTGTTCCTGTGTTGATATCGATTTCGTATCCGAGACGTTTTTCGAAAATGTATTTATATGCATACAGTTTTTGATCATACACAAACCAAAAAATCAAATCATCGTTTCTCCATAAAAGCTTGCCCGTTGCATGTTCAACCAGATGAATGCCGCGATGTTCCGGCATATCGGGTCTGGCAAATCTATGCAAAATTATCCATTTGTCATAAACCGTTTCGATTCCTATCCACCACGGTTCATCAAATTCAACTTCCTTCCATAACGATTTTCCGGTACGTGCATCGACACAGAAAAAACTCGTCGATTTTGCTTCTTGATTGCGCGTTTCACCTACAATGGTATTTTGTGACGAAATAAATATTCGCCAAATAAGCACGCCTGTGCTGAACTCCCATATTGACTTTAATTGTTTTGTGCGGATTAATGGGAAAAAGTCAGCCATGATGTAGGTGAACATACCAATATTTTTGGGGAGTATCAACCGATGCTAAAAAACAAAAAAGCCAGCCCCGCTTTACAGGACCGGCTTCCATACTACCACGTATTGTTCAAGTGATCTACTTTTCACTCAGGAGTTGTTCTATCTTATCAATGACTTCTTTCTCTTCAGGTTTTGTTCCCGGTGCAAATTTTTCTACTACGTTCCCTTTCCTATCCACAAGATATTTTTGGAAATTCCATGTTACAACTCCCGGAACAGGAGATTCTTTCGTGAGATACTGATAGAGTGGGTCTTGATCGCTTCCCTTGACACTGATCTTCGAAAACATGTCAAATGTAACACCATAATTCAGTGTACAGAATTTCTTAATCTCATCATTGGTACCTGGTTCTTGCCAGAGAAAATTATTTGCAGGAAAACCAATAATCATAAATCCACGGTCTTTGTATTTTTCATAGATTGCTTCAAGCCCTTTGTATTGCGGCGTATGACCACACTTTGAAGCAACATTCACAATTAATAAGACTTTGCCTTTGTATTCAGAAAGCGGTTTATCCTTTCCGTCAATTGTTTTCATGGAAAACGAATAGAGCTTTGGCTGTTGTTCCATAATTTTCTCCTCAGTTTGTGCGTAGATTGTCACCGACCATGTGAACACAATCGCCAATACCAATCTTAATGCATGTATCATTGTTGTATCCTTTCAATTGTTTCTTCTAGAGATACAACACCAAACACGAGGTAAAAAGTTTCAGTGAGCATGTTGATTATACTAACGAACCGGTACAATCCACCATGCTATTATATAAGCAATAAAGAATGGAAAAAATCCTGTTACAAGGCCAAGCACCACCACTGCAATACGGATAATGGTGGGATCAGTGTCTGTCATTTCACCGATTCCTCCGCAGACTCCTGCAATCTTTTTGTTTGTTTGTGAGCGATAGAGTTTTTTCATAGCAAACTCCCAATAATGGTATTTGTTCTTTCTATGGACTACTGAATGAATATACGCAACAATCTTCCGACTGTTACATCAAAGAGGATATTTCTATTCAAGAATGACTTTTCGGAGTCGCTTTGTTTCACCGCGGACTTTCTTCATACGAAGGCGACCTTCACGCGCAGTTCGTGTTGGCTTAGTGGAAATTCGTTTCTTGCGTACTTTCAGTGCAGATTTGAGAAGCACTGCCAATCTCTCGATGGCAAGCTGTTTATTCTTCCATTGGCTGCGAGAGTCCTGAACAACAACTCGCAGAACACCTAAAGAACTAAGCTTGAAGGATAGATTGCTCAGTAAGCGCTGGCGAAGATTTTCGGGTATACAAGGCGAATGAGCGACATCGAACAAAAGTTCAACACGTGTTTCGAGTTTGTTGACGTTCTGCCCGCCGGGTCCACCGCTTCGGCTTGTACGAAACTGGAGTTCGGCAAGCGGAATCTTGAGTGAATGTGTGACAACTACATGCGATGCGAGCATGTCTTCTGTTAAAAGAAATAGTAGTGCGCGGCAATTTGCGGGAGAGGAATGACCCTGCCGTCCGAGAAATAAACGAACACGCCTTCAACGGTTATGTGCAGTGCATTTTGCGCGTAAAATTCGCCGCCGATACCTCCACCCATCCGAAATGGACCATCTATTTCATTGAACCCGGAACCATGGTAGAAATACGCAAGTGTTCCTACAATAAAAAATCGTGTTACATTGTTCCTCACAAGATCATACTGATATTCACCGCCAATGCTCATCGCAAGTTTGTCTGATGTTTTAATGATTCCAAAAACTGCTTGAAGTGATGACTTTGATGGAAAATGAGAACGAAAACTCAGTCCGACACCCGAACCCCATCCTGCCGACAATCCCAAACCGTACACTGGTCTGTTCAAGTCTTCAGCCTTTGACAACCCCGAGGTAGTTATTTGAGCAAGAGAGATCGATACAAAGACAAACGATAGAACACACCACGAAAGAAAAATACTTTTCATAAGGTCTCCACTAATTTTTCATCGAAGAAAGAATCTAAAAGCGAACATTGGTAAGATACGATTTTCTGTCATAGAAGAAAAGAGAAGATTTAATAAAATGAGATACTCGGTAAAGAGCTAAGACGGAAGACACCATGATTGCTCCTCTATCCTGCACAATACGCGACAGTTTTTAACGTTCTATTTGCGTTTGATTAATCTCTAATGTACTTTATTCGCAGTTGTTTCACCTCTGAGGTTTTAGAGAATAAGTTATGGCATAGAGCATGCCGTTTTGATGAGCATGGACGTAATAAGAGCGCGTTATTACCGTAGTCAGGCGAAATACTGCCCATTTTGGAAAATATGGAAAAAGACTTAATCGCAAAAATTAAAACTTCCGTTGCAAAAAAAGAGCGTATTGACGAAGAAAACGTACTCTCTCTCATGATTTTGATTAGAAAATTGTTAGATAAAATGTCTCAAACTGATCAAAATCCATATTTAACTATAAGACTTTTTTGCAACTGGGTAGCACATAATGAAATTACTAATTCAAACACTGGCCTTAGATTACTGGCAGAAATTAATGATGCACTCGTCAGCATTAAAAACTCTACTGACACAATTGCAATGCGAACTGTGATTTCTCATGCAATAGGTTTTTCAGTTTTACGAAAAGAATTAAAGTCTTTTTTTGGTCATATTGGCGTTGATGATATTTTAGTTTCTGACAATAATATTTGGGGCATCTTTATTTCTAACTTAATAAAAATAATTCGTGACGTACCATTATCTTTTCTCCAACTATCTCAACTAGATGCAACCAAAAAAAACATTTACAATAAAATAGCCCAAAATCCAATTAAACCTGGTGCTGGAGTGATTTCCATTCAGATATCTCGGATAAACTATTCTGCACTTGAAGCAAAAGATGTAGGTGATATTATGTGCATACTTATTAAGACTGAGGACACAACTACTGCCGTTATCCCCCTCTTAATTGATGTTAGGTTATGACTTAGATTAAAAAATGGGCAGCACTTCGCCTAACACCCATAAAAATGAATAGTAATTTTACTATATTGATGTTATACATTTCGCTCAGGAAGCAGTGAAAAGGTTGGTTCAGAAAAAAAAATATTACATAAGAAGAATCATTAAAACCATAAGAAAATGCCGCTAAAAAAGGGAAAGTCAAAGAAAGTGATCAGCTCAAACGTGAAGGAGCTGCTTCACAATTACAAGGAGAGTGGAACAATAGGCGCGAGCCACCCAAAGTCGATGAAACAGGCGCAAAAACAAGCGGCAGCAATAGCATACTCGAAAGCAAGGAAGGAATAACAACACCTGAAAAGAATGGGAAAATCATCAGAAATAAAAACTTATATTTGGAAACCCGTGGTCAAAGAATGGGGAATTGAAACTTGTGGCAATTATGATTATAAAGTCAGGATATGTCCAACCGTTATGGTTTATCTAACATTTGTGCCTCTCAGCCACCACTTCACATAACAGCAGTAGCAACGCCGCTCCCTTTGTTGAAAAGGATTATTGTGGTCGTTCCACACTGAGGCCCATATGGAACGAGTTATTAATAGTTCGCAAAGGTACGGCGTGTAGCCGACATACGTTGGCAGCGAGGCTGTGGAAAAAAACTAATATCCATTTAATAGTTGTATCATTATCTCATGATTGTTTTTTTGGTTAGAGATTTTTAATATAAAGAGCTTTAAATACTTACTAATAGAAAGAGAAATCATATGTGTTTTTCAGCAGAGGCAAGTTTTGCAGGAGGGGTTATCATTTCTACTATAGGTGTTGCTACTGTTAAGGAAGTCCATAAACCTTCTCAGCTCGTATTTGCGAGTATTCCATTATTTTTTGGGGCACAACAATTTGCTGAAGGCTGTTTATGGTTAACATTACGAAATCCAGAATATGGTACTGTTCAAATGTTCAGTAAATATATATTTTTAATAATGGCTGAGGTTCTTTGGCCAACGATGATTCCTCTTTCAGTTTTCTTCATGGAAGAGAATAAAAAAAGAAAAAGAATATTGAGGATTCTTCTCTTTATGGGTGTATCAGTGTCATTGTATTATGCTTTTTGTTTATTGTTTTTCAATGTCACCCCGCAAATTATGGGTTATCATATTCAGTATAGGTCTGATTTCCCTAAATCTTTGACCACGTTGGCTTTTATAGTCTACTTTATTGCTTCTATCACTCCTCTTTTTGTTTCGAGTATCCAAAGAACGCATCTTTTAGGCATATTAATGTTTTTATCATGTGTAGTTACAGCAGTATTTTTTTGGCAATATCTCGCTTCAGTATGGTGCTTTTTTGCAGCATTAATCAGTGGCGTCATCTTCTGGATCCTCAGAGATGCAAAAAGGAAATTCAATTTTGACAAAATAAATTTATTGAAAATCAGTTCAAATCAACCGACTCATAAATGAATAATCCTATGCAATTGATATAAAGGTTAAAATAAAAAATAAAAATATGATAGAAGTTAAAAAAGAAGGAATTTTACTTAACAAAACAGATCTCGAATTCGAAAACGAAGGCGTATTGAACCCTGCTGTCATGCAAGAGGGTAATACGGTTCACGTTTTTTACCGGGCTGTGCGAAAAGGGAACTATTCCACCATCGGTTATTGCAAACTCGACGGCCCGCTTACGATCAGAGAACGAAGCGATAAACCTGTCATTACTTCTCAATACGAATACGAATCGCACGGTGTTGAAGATGCCCGCATTGTAAAAATTGATGGCTTGTACTATCTGACCTATACAGCGTATGATGGAACGAATGCACAGGGAGCATTAGCTGTTTCTCCTGACATGAAGAATTTTGAAAAGCTCGGAATAATTGTACCTCCCGTGTCATATGTTGAATTCGTATATCTTCTGGAATCGGCCGCCAGGGTAAATAAAAAGTATTACCGTAATCACAAATTTTATTACCACGAACCAGATATTGAAAAGAAAATATTGCTATGGGACAAGAATGTGGTTTTTTTTCCCAGGAGGATAAACGGCAAGTTGTGTTTCCTGCATCGTATCAGACCGGGCATTCAGATTGCAGCAGTGAATAACTTGAAGGAACTCACGAAAGAATTCTGGAGAAGATATTGCAGGAGACTGCAGAAACATATCGTGATGGATCCCCGCTATAAGCATGAATCGAACTATATTGGCGGAGGATGCCCACCGATTGAAACAGAACACGGATGGTTATTGATATACCATGGCGTGCAAAAAACTCCCAAAGGAAATGTGTATTCTGCCTGTGCAGCTTTGCTGAAACTTGATGATCCTTCAATAGAAATTGCCCGTCTGCCCTTTGCATTATTTTCACCCGAATATGATTGGGAACAAAAAGGAGAAGTCAACAATGTTGTATTCCCAACGGGAACAGCCCTGTTTGGAGATACCCTCTACATCTATTATGGTGCAGCCGACGAACAAATAGCATGTGCTTCCCTGAGTTTGTCGGCATTAGTCAATGAATTGTTACTTTATACCTCATCCAATGGAAAATATAAAAACGGATCGTAAAACTCCAAAGTCTGTAGCTGTAATCGTGGCTCACCCGGATGATGAAACATTATGGGCAGGAGGAACAATACTGAGCCATCCCTCATGGAATTGGTTTATTGTTTGTCTCTGCCGGAAAAGCGATACGGAACGTGCTACTAAGTTTTATAAAGCATTAAAAATCTTAAAATCAGAAGGGACCATGGGCGATCTTGATGATGGACCTGAACAAAAGCATTTGGATGAAAAAGAGGTAGAACATGCCATCATGCAGTTGCTTCCCCCGACTCATTTCGACCTGATTATTTCCCATAATCCTTCAGGAGAATATACGAGACATATCCGGCATGAGGAAGTAAGTAAAGCAGTTATTACACTCTGGCATGCCGGTAAAATTTCTATCAACGAACTTTGGACCTTTGCTTATAAAGATGGTGGTAAGGAATTTTATCCCAAGCCTGTCGAGAACGCTACTATTTGCCACATACTTAAGAAACGGATATGGCTGAAAAAATACAGCATCATTACATCCACCTACGGATTTGAAAAAAATAGCTGGGAAGCAGAAACAACACCGAGGGCAGAATCATTCTGGCAATTTTCCAATCCGAACGATGCAAAAAAATGGCTTACTAATGGAGGAATTTTAGCATGAAGGTATTGCTGTTATATTATTACCCTCCTTCACCCGGAGGGCTATCAACCCAGGGTAATCTTCTCTACAGGGGACTTCTTGAAATGGGCGTTGATGTCCATCCTGTTCATTTAGAATCAGCGCAGGAGAAGGAATGGTACTATCGTTGGTTTAAGCCAGATGTTGTTGTAGGTGTAGGTTATTGGGGGCACACGCCGCAATTAGTGCTTCACCCGCAACGGTATGG